>DNGJ01000164.1:13993-16213 GCA_003486305.1 Cyanobacteria bacterium UBA11371 | reverse complement strand
GCTTGTACCCATTTTTTCGGTCACCAAGCGAGGCAGAGCCTCTAAACTTTCGTTCCCAGGCGGGAGCCTGGGAACGAGTGAGGGGAGGTTAGATTTCAGTGTAAATTTGCGTCCCAGACACCTATGTAGATGCGATCGCTTTTATCTCTCTGAATCTCGCCTTTTAAGTCGCCGACGGCGAAGGAGGCATAATTCGACCGGCGTTGATACACCCGTCGCAGTTTCTGCCTAATTTCTTCAGTTCCCCTACCTTCGATCATTTGATCCACAGTTGCTTGGATTTGCTCTAAATCTACCGATTGGGCAAAAGCTACCTCGGTTTGGCGAATTTCCCCGGTTTCCCGGTCAAATAAGTAGCCCAAGCTCACCTCACCCGGTATATATTCCGCATAACTCGCCGCGCTGGTTTTTCCAAAAGCGCCTTTGGCAATTTTGGTAGGCTCTCCGAGGTTTGATTCCACAACGCTGCGAGGCGTCCCTACAGGAAATACCGGAATTTGAGCATTGGGTGACGGCGATGGTGAAGGTGCTTGAGATTCAGGGGAAACGAGAGGATTGCTGGGAGTTCTGCGCGTCGGTGTTGGTTGAGATGTTGACGCCGTTGGTGGTTCAGATTCAGGAGTGCTGGGAGTTCTGCGCGTTGCTACAGGCTGTTCTGGCTGCTGTTGGCGGGCGAAGACGACACCGATAATCAATGCGCCGCAGATCGGGATGGCTGCGATCGCTGCGGATCGTTTCCACCCGCCAAAACCCGCAGCTGGGGCAACCTGTACTGGTTTGGTGTATGCCCCTCCTGGAGCCACCGCGATGGTATCCGCTTGGGACGGCGTGGCGGGATAAGCGGGTTTTGGAGCGGATTGCAAATCGTTGAGCATTTGTCGCGCCGACGAGTAGCGTTCCGAAGGATGGGAGCGAATTGCCTTATCCAATACCGCCGCCAACTTAGGGCTAACCTTTGGCGCGTACTGACGCCAGAGCAATTCCCCCGATCCCCTGTCTACCCCCAGTTCTTGAGGTAATTTGCCCGTCAGCAAATAAATCGCCGTCAATCCCAAGCCGTACAAGTCGCTGGCGTAGGAGGGGTGACCTGCTGCTTGCTCGATCGGCATAAAGCCGGGGCTACCGATGGCGATCGAATGACCATTTGCAGCAGCCGTCATCACTTCCTTTACGGCGCCGAAATCGATTAAAACGGGTTTGCGATCGCTTTGTCGCAGAATTATATTGTCAGGTTTGACATCTCGGTGTATAATACCCTGACTGTGAACGTAATCGAGAACGGGTAAAAGATCGAGCAGGATGTTTTGCACAGAATTATCGTTCAACACCCCAGATGTTCGCACCAGATCGGTTAAAGTTTGACCCCCAATGAATTCTTGAACCAGGTAAAATTGTCCCGCCTCCTCAAAGTAGGCATATAACTTAGGAATTTGCTGATTCGAGTCGCCCAATTTTTCCAGAATGGCAGCTTCTCGCTGGAATCTCCCTTGCACCATTTGGAAAGTTTGGGGATTATTGTTAATGGGTTTTAATTGTTTGATGACGCAGTGGCGGCGAGAAGGTAGGTAAGTGTCCTCTGCCAGAAAAGTGTGACCAAATCCGCCAGTAGCTAGGGCGCGAATAATTTTATAACGGTTGTTTAACAGCGTTGGCGTCATTTGATTGATTAAATTTAGTTTTTCTTGAAGGGTAACAACGCCGAGGGAGAAAAAATATATAACCTGCGATACATATCGAGGCAGATTTAGGGTAGAAATATCACAGAAAATTGCCGGGATACCGCATTGTAAAAAAACTCGCTCAGCAGCGGGCGCTGCTGGGCAAGTTGAGAACGGCAAACAGCTACTCTAAGCGCTGGTCAATTAGAGCGATGTGTTGAGCGATCGCTTGAAACTATCGCCAGCGTTCCTACAAAGATACAAGATTGCCGGGGCACGGCATAGCGAACATTTTCCGCAGATCGATATTTATTCACGCCGTGCCCCTACAGGGTGTTTAATCGGGGTGTGAGATCGTGTCCGTTGAATTACCCATAATAAAAAAATCGCACAGAGTCCTTGCGTAGTTAATCGTGCCGTCTCCCGGCTTGGTGGACGTTGAGATTGGTGCAAGATGTGATATCATGTCCGTTGAACTGCCCATGATAAAAAACTTCACTCTGTCGTTGCGTAGGGAGACGGCATCAGAGATATCAGAGACACAGATAACGTTAATCGTGCC
>DNGJ01000164.1:422-13788 GCA_003486305.1 Cyanobacteria bacterium UBA11371 | reverse complement strand
TGATTATGGGTAATCTTAAGGACGTACTAGACGATTGTTAAAATCCGGTGGCAGTGAAACCTGCCCAATAATAAGGATTGGCAAAAGGATAGGGGCGGCGGGAGCGAATTTTCTTGATCGCATCTTCAATCGCCACTGCAACTAGCTTGCGTTCTTTTTTAGGGGTTCTTGTTAGTATTTGGTCAATTTTAGGTTTAAGTTGATTGAGGATAGTTTCGCACTCGCTGCTGGTTAGATCTCTTAACCATGTTTGGGCATCTTTGAGAGCGATCGCAATATCCCCCGCTTCTAGCAGGTGATGTTTCCGAATATTTTCATAAAATCTACCTAGCAACAAAGTTGTCGCCAAGTCATCGACTCGCCAAAGACTGCTGACAACGCTGGGACTACCTGCATAAAGGAAGCTGCTAGGCCAACCAATATATTCATTATCTCGCATGGGGTCAAGTTTACCAGTTTCGCAGGCAGAAAGGGTGACCAGGCGGCATCTTTCTAGATTTAAGCGAAAAATTTCGGCTAAAGATAGGCGGATATCTTGAGCTAATATCAGTGCTGAATCTAAAGGCAAGTTGAAATTAAATTCCCCGTGACAGCAGAAGTGAATGCAGTGTGCTTCTAACAAATTTCCATCAACTTTAGTAGCGGCTTCGTCTGCATCTTGCTTGACCAAAACTTCGGCGGAGGGGAAGAACGAACAAATCGCCGCGACTTCTAAGTTAGTGTAAACGAGATCGCTGGTTGGATCTTGGATGGCAAATAGGTGACTAAAATTATACCGTTGCTGATTTTGGCTCAATTGCCATAATTGACAGCTGGGTGCATATCTCACGCCGCGTGGAAATCGATCCAACAGACATTTATTTGGCTGACCCTTTAATCGCAATGCATGAAGTGGTAATAAATGTAACCAGCGATGGGGAATTAAAATCAAGCGATCGCATCCCGATGGTATCTGATCCAAGATCTCGTCAATCTGCAAAATTTGGCATAATTGACGCAAAACCTGACCTAGCTGGTCTATAGGCTCGTAGGAAGCCAAATCTGTTAAAGCTTTCAAGTTTTGGGATTGGGATTGCCAAACTCTGGGGTGGGGAGAGCGAGCGAGGGTGACAAATGTGACAATTTTATCTTCGGCAATATACCATTGAGCGATCGCAGTCCTATCGTCGGTGAGGGCTAATATATCGCTAAAAGAAATCGGTTCCACCTGTTGGATAGACTTAAAGCGAGGGTCTACTTTGTTGATTTCCTGAAGCAAGTTATCCCATTGCTGTTGTAAGTAATTTAACTCTTGCTGAATTCTCAATTTTGTGCTGCGATTTTCAAGCTGATATTTCCAATCTCCACAAGCTTCTAACTGTCGCTGTTTGGCGGGAATTTGCCGTCGCAATTGGTCGAGTAGGTAGCAAGTTTTTTGATAGTCGTTTTGATTGGTATAAAAGTTTCGCTTAGGGTAAAGATTTTTACGCACTAAGAGTTCGACCAAATGACGCGCTTTGCTGCGCTCGACGAATTCCAAGGCGCGATTATAATATTCTGGCTGCTGTTTTCCCAGTTCTAAACAAACTTCCACCATACAAGCGTAGAGCTTATGGGGGTCAGTTTCCAAGCCAGAGGCGATTTCAATTTGCAGGGATTCTAGAGTATCAATAGCAATTTCTATTGCTTTAAAAGCAGCAGTTAACTGTCCTGCATCGCGATAGGCAAGTCCCAGGTTAAATTGAGTTTCAATATGATTCGTGGGAAAATCTTCACGAGTGCGTATTTCTAAGGCTGCGTTGTAATGAATAATTGCCTGTTGTAAAGTTTCTGCTTTTATGGTATTCCCCAGACTATTTTGGATTTCTGCCCAGATTTCGGGAAAATTTTGCTGGGTAAAGACAGAAGTAAATATTTCGTAGCCTGTAATAGCAATCTCTAAATTGTGTTCTCGGTTTCCCATTGGGAAATCTACCAGCAACTGGCTCAACTTGAAAATATCTAACGCCATGTGCTGGGCTAGTTCCGGTTCAAATTCTGGTAAATTTTCTTTAGCAAAACTTGCCAACTGACTTGCTAGATTTTGATCCAAAAGGTTGAGGTTAGATCTGAGTAATGAATCTACCTTTTGCAAATTGCCGTTGCTGTCGTGAATTGTTCCCAATAGCTGCATCAAGAAATCAAAATACTCTTGCGGGGTAATCTGAGTAAAGGAATTCCCAGAAACGCCCATAAGACTCCCGGCGATATTCATTAAACGATTCGCCTGAGTTGGATCGCCGCGTTTTGCGAGATCGGCTGCTACTCTCAGCATAGTCTGAACTAGACCAGGATCGAGTAAGTCGCGATTTGTCCGCAAAATCTCTGGTTCTTCGCTGCTGACAGAGGTAAGGAGTCGATCGATGAGAATTTGGTAGGCTTCTTGGCGTGGTGAGTTCATAGCGTGGACAGTGTGGGGTGCGATCGCAGATCTAGATGTAGCAGATTTTAGTTCTAACTTGATACTGCGTTGTCCACCCCAGTCAGCTTAATTAATTATTAAGTTTTATGTTTCTGTAACGCTGCGCTTAAAGGGATGAGAAACCAATTAACCAATAAGTGGTCATTTCTCCCCTACCTTTAACAGCAACTTGTCCGCGTTTCTCGAACTGATAGCGATTTTTTAACCGTTCGTAAGTCTCCTGGGTTACTTGAATTTTACCAGGTAAGCCCGATGATTCCATGCGAGAGGCAACATTTACCGCATCGCCCCACAGATCGTATATAAATTTTTTGCTGCCAATTACACCGGCTACTACCGAGCCTGTATTAATCCCAATTCTGATTTGTAAATGTTCGCTATACTTGGCTTGAAAGCGAGCGATCGCTTGTTGCATATCGAGTGCCATTTGAGCAATTGCTTCGGCATGATTTGGTTTGGGAAGGGGCAATCCACCTGCTACCATATAAGCATCCCCAATCGTTTTGATTTTCTCCAAACCGTGCTTTTCAGTCAATGAGTCGAAACTGGAGAAAATTTCATTCAGCAAGTTGACTAATTGGGTAGGTTTAACGCGAGCAGACAAGGGAGTAAAACCGACTATATCCGCAAATAAAATTGATACTTCATCGAATTGTTCGGCGATCGCACTTGGATCTTGTTTTAAGCGTTCCGCAATCGGTAATGGCAAAATATTAAGTAATAATCGCTCAGTTTGTTCTCGATTTTCTTGCAAGGCTGCATCAGCGATTTGACGCTCTAATTCTGCTCCGGCTCTGGCGGCGAAAATTTTTAATACTAACTCCCTGGTTTCGTCACCTCGCATCGGGTGCGTGTCTAGCACTGCGATATGACCGATGACATCGCCAGTAGAACCAATCAAAGGTATTCCTGCATAACTTTGCGCGTTCAAATCTACTAAATCTTTATCGTCAGGAAACCGAGCGATAATATTATCTGGATAGCAATAATATTCCCCATTTGTAATTACTTCATCGCAGGGAGTTCCTGGCAAGTCATACTCGATATTTTGAGCGTAATTATTGTGCAGCCAAAATGCTAAAGTACGAACTCTATTTTTTTGATGATTCACACATTCGGTGACAAAAGTGTAACGAACTCCCAATATTTCAGCAAGGTGACGGACGCAGGCGCGGAAGAATTCACTGCCAGTTTTTGCAGCGGTTCCCTCAACGATTAATTGTAAAGCTTCTTCGCGGCGCTTGCGATCGCTGATATCTCGCACTACGCAGAGTACTGAGTTGGGTGAGATGGGTGAAATATTGGCACATAAATCTGTTTTTACCCCATCTAAAATCAGACTATACTCAACTTCGACACTAAGCTTTGCTTCTAAAGCTTTTTGAATCCCCCCCAGCAATATGTCGGCTTGTTGGCGAGGTAAGATATCGTGCAGTTTTTTGCCAAGCTTTTCTTCAGGTGGTTTGTATAACAACTTGGTGTTTGTGGTGGCAACTTTTAGATATCTTCCCTCACTATCTAATACCAAAATTGATTCAGTCATCGCTTTAAACAGGGCGCGGAGTTCGGCTTCCGATGCTGCCAAAGCGGCTTGAGTTGTTTGCAAAGTTGTTACCGTTTGCTGCAACTCAAGATTGCGAAAGTAAAGCTGTTTTTGAAGGCTTTGGACTTTCAACTGAGTTTTAACTCGGGCTAAGACTTCCTCTAGTTGAAACGGTTTGGTAATGTAGTCTATGCCTCCAACTTCAAAAGCTCGAACTTTATCGCCTATCTGATTCCCAGCACTTAAGAAAATGATAGGTATAAAACTCGTTTTTGGATCTTGTTTTAATTTTTCGCAAACTTCATAGCCATCAATTTCTGGCATATTAATGTCCAGAAGAATCAGATCGGGAATTACTGTTTTGGCAGCTATTAAAGCGACTTTCCCATTGATGGCTTTGCGGACTCGGTATCCTTGGCCTGATAGGAACTCAGATAAAAAGCGCAAATTCTCAGGCTTGTCATCAACGATGAGAATATCCCCTATAAAGTCATCAGTATTGACAGTCATATTCCCTTGATTCTCCATAAATTCATCTCAGCAATTTTTCAGGGGGATTGGTTCGGCTAGCGCCATTACTTGCTCGAATTGATAGTTTTCCACTAAATCCCTTAAAGCTTCAATCAGGGAAGAATGCTCAGATGGAATTTGGGCGATCAATTTTAGACAGACAAGATCGTTACCTTGGACGGCTGCTTTGTAGAGTTGGGCAATCCATTCGGATGGCATAATGGCTAGTGCATCCGCATCAAGTGCGGCATCGGATTCAGTCTGCGTTGGATGGGGAGAAATTGCATCGGTTGTAGGTGCTTCATAGCAATATTCTACACCTAAATGCTTGGTTAGCATTTTGAGAATTTTCTCGCGACGAAACGGCTTGCTGATAAAATCGTCGCAACCAGCTTTGAAGATTTCTTTCCGCTGTTCTGTAAAGGCACTAGCGGTGAGTGCAATGATGGTTGTATGGTTTTGTTGGCTGCTGATTTGCAACTGTTTAATTTGCCTGGTTGCTTCATATCCATTAAGAACTGGCATTTGCATATCCATAAAAATGAGGTGAGGATGCCATTGTTTCCACAGAGCGATCGCATCGAGTCCATTTTCAGCTTCTTGTACCTCAAAACCCAGATCGCTCAACAGTTTAACCAATAATAAACGGTTGGCAGATATATCTTCTACAATTAGGATGCGATAGTTTGGCTGTCCGGGGGCAAGAGTTGTTACGCTATTGAAGTCGGATGATTCTAGAACCGCTATTGGTGAAGCCAAAGCTGGCTGAATGTGGAACGTAAAGCAACTGCCTTTACCAAGGAAGCTTGTGACAGCAATTTCACCTTTCATCAGTTGCACAAACTTCTGACTAATTGCCAATCCTAACCCGGTTCCTTCTTGAGATTGACGCCCTACTCGCGTCTGTTTAAATGCTTGAAACAAATTGCCAAGTTCATCGGCAGCAATTCCAGCGCCGGTATCTTCAACTTCAAAGCAAAGAGTTGTTTCTGGCTTGTCTTTGACGGATGAAACGCGCAGCGTTACGCTGCCCTCATCAGTAAATTTGATCGCATTACCTAGCAGGTTAATTAATACTTGGCGCAGCTTGCTTTCATCAGTTTTGATGTATTGTGGGACAGCCGCTTCCAAATCAAAAATCAGTTTTAGCTTTTTGGAATGTGCTTTGAGTTGCAGCATAACTTCTATGCTATGCAGCAGCCGATACAGATCGAATTCTGTTTCGTGTAGTACGAGTCGTCCGGCTTCAATTTTAGACATTTCTAAAACATCGTTAATCAGTTCCAAGAGATGTTCGCCACTTTGGTTAATGATTTCGATGTATCTTTGATGGTCAGAGGTGAGGGAGCGATCGCGCTGCATCAATTGGGCGAAACCTAAAATGGCGTTGAGCGGTGTACGCAGTTCGTGGCTCATATTGGCTAAAAACTCGCTTTTTGCTCGATTAGCAGCATCGGCGGCTTCTTTTGCTTGTTGCAGTTCTTTTGCTTGCTGCTGCGTTTGAGCAAACAATTCGGCTTGTTGTACGGCAACTCCAAGCTGATTGCCAATTTGGATGACAATTCCCACTTCTGCATCTTGCCACTGTCTGGGACTGCTATTTTGATAAACAGCTAATAAGCCCCAAAGGCGATCGCCGCAAAAGATAGGCGCAATAATATAAGCTTGTGCTTGCAATTGTTCTAGAAGTTGCAGATAGCAGGAATCGAATCCAGCTTGATAAATATCTGCGACGCAACAATAACTGTTTTGTTGACGATAAATGCCGCCAGCGTTATTTTGCAAGTAAGTGTCGCGAATGAATCCATCTGAACTGTTGAGCCGAGTGATGACACAATCGGAGCGATCGACGGTAACTTTAGTAACTTTCAGATCGTTTGCTTTTGGCGCTAGCAAGACATCCCAGCCATCGGCGACGGACTCGGAAACTAATACTCCACTCCAGTCAGGATTGAAACGATAGATGAGGGAGCGATCGCATAAAATTGTTTGCCGCAATTCGGCAGTGGTGGTACTAAAAATCCATTCCAGATTCAAGCTTTGACGCATCCGCAAAATGACGCGATTGGTTGCCTTTTCCCGCTCTGCCATCAACCTAATTGCCACTTCGATAGCAATTCGTTCTTGAATTTCTGTTTCCAAAGCAGCATTAGCTTTCACCAGTTCAGCAGTGCGCTCCTCGACCCGAAATTCTAACTCTGTGTAAGCGCGGCGTTTGTCTTCTTCTGCCCATTTTCGTTGCAGTTCTGTAGAAGCTCTTGCGGCAAAGACTTTCAGGATCATTTTAGTGCGATCATCCCTCTGCATCGGTTTAACATCGACGATGCAGAGGTTGCCGATTACATTGTTATTGATATCTACCAAGGGCAGCCCTAAGTAACTCTCTGCTCTCAACGATTCGATCAATGAGTTATTAGGAAAAATCTGCTGCAAGCCGCTGGGATAAAAACACAGTACATTCTCCTGAACTACTTTCTTGCAGGGAGTGTTGATCAATTCATATTCAAAGTTTTCTGCTAGACGATCTGCATTCCAAACAGCAATACTACGCACCTTTTGTAACGTGTCGTCAACTGCCTCAAATACCATCGCGTAGCTAACATCGAGTGTCGTTGCCAGATTTTGCACGAGAGCCGGAAAAAAATCGTCTCCAGTCACAGAAGCAGTGCCAGCAACGATCGTTTGTAGGGTTTCTTCAGCGCGTTGCCGTTGTGCAACTTGTTGCTCTAATTCCCGATTCAAAGCTTCTAAATGTTCTGGCGATCGCATTGCCAGAAATTGTGGCAGTAGTTCTACTAATTGTAAAGCAGTGTAGCAAGAAACCAAGGCGGTAAAGGCGCGCTCAATTCCCGACACCCAGTAGTCAGGATGCCAAAGCGTCCAAATATCAAGTAAATGACCCATACCGCAGAGAACGATAAATGCGCCAAATAAAACAAATACTTTTGAGAAAGGAATATCGCCCCGCTTGCGGACGAAGTAAATTAGCATTGCTGGAATTGAGAAATAGGCAATAGCAATCAGCGCATCGCTGACAAGGTGCAATCCCACCAGAGGAGTTTGCCATAGGTAACAATGCCCATGTGGAATATAGGCAAGCGGGTATAAAATCTTCAGCACGGTTCTCTCCTTGAAAATGTTCTAAACCAACACTATCAACAGCACGGGTAACTGGAAAGTATCAGCCAATCCACTTGTTGGTATCTTTATAAAGCTATTGCCGAATTCAACCAGTTTCATCACTTGGAGCCATCCCTACTGAGTTCAATCGTTACATCGGGGCATTTATAGCGCCATCCACGATGGAACTTTAAGCCGGTAACTTAAGACTTGCAAAGGGAATCTTACTGTGGGAGGATGGCAGAATTTGTAAAATTGATCTAGATGATACTTGATTGAGGAAAACAATTTATTGCCTGTGGTGTCTTTCGATGACTTGTCCGAACCATCGCCATCTCAAAAACGTAGAAGAGGCGTTATTCTTAGCTCTGGGGGCTGGCAAAGGCTACAGGCTGCGGAATACTTGTCAGCCGCACGGGACAATGGTGGTAGCCCTTACACGCTGGAACAGTTGAGCGATCGCACTGGACTCAGCACTAAAACTCTGACCAAAGTACGTCATCGACAAAAGCCTGTCGATCAGCCTACATTAGCAGCTTACTTTAAAACCTTCGGGCTTTCTTTAGAGGCGGATGACTGCATTTCCCAAGAGCCAGATTTCGATACATCAAAGGCAATTTTGGCTGGCTTGCTTCAAGCTCCCCTCAAAGGGCAATTAGCTCTAGATTCCCCATTTTATATCTATCGACCGCCTGCGGAAAAACTGCTAATTAAAGAGATTGTTCAGCCCGGTGCTTTAATCCGCATCCGCGCACCCCGACAGTTTGGCAAAACCTCTCTGATTGCACGCGGGTTGAGCATCGCAAAAGAGAATAAGTTTCGTACAGCAGTAGTTAGTTTGCAACTGGCAGATAGCGGTGTATTTGAGAGTTTAAACCAGTTCCTTCAGTGGTTGTGTATTATGGTGAGTCGCAGCCTTGGCTTACCCAACTACTTAAAAGATTTTTGGAATCCCATGTTTGGCAGCAGTTATAGCTGTAATGATTATTTTGAGAGCTATTTACTACCTGCTGATGAGAGTCCGTTGCTGTTGGTTTTAGATGAAGTTAATGTGGTGTTTAACTATCCCAAAATCGCCACAGATTTTTTGGGAATGTTAAGGGCTTGGTACGAGCGATCGCGACACAACACCGAGGGCAGCGAATTATGGCAGAAACTTCGCCTCGTCATTGTTTATTCTACCGATGTATTCTTGCCTTTGAACGTAAATCAATCGCCTTTTAATGTCGGCTTATTGATTGCATTATCTGCATTTACTCAAGAACAGGTACAAGAACTTGCACTCCGCTACGGATTGACACCAACAGAAACTTATGCCAGCGAATTAGTAAGGCTTGTGGGTGGAAATCCATATCTGACTCAACTCGCACTATTTCACTTAAGCCAACAAAATGTTACCCTCGATCAATTACTCGAAAACGTAACAACTCCTGACTGTATTTTTGAGAGTCATTTGAGGCAACAATTATGGTATTTAGAAGAGCATCCAGAATTAAAGGAAGCGATGCAACAGGTAGTTTTGCATCCCAACAAAGTTGAACTTCATCCAATCAAAGCGTTTAAACTGCAAGGAGTAGGTTTGATTCGGTTTCAAAATCAATTTGCCGTCGCCAGTTGCGAACTATATCAAATGTATTTCTCTCATGTTTTAAGCTAATGGCTAATGGCTAATGGCTAATGGAGCGAGCAAAATGTAGGTTGGGTTGAGGTACGAAACCCAACATCTGCAAAACTTTGATGGGTTTCATATCATGTTCGGTAGTATCAGACTCGTATGATTAATAGTGTTGTAGGGGCGGGTTTTACCAGTCCCGTTTAAGCCCAAGCGAATTATGTTGATAAACCCGCCCCCGCGCAATGCCTGACGGGGGGACATGATATCATATAATGTTCGGTTGCATCGGTAGCCTAAGCCGGGGCGGGTTTAACGAAATATCTCGCGATCGCACTGAATGGGCAGGTATTACCCGCCCCTACAATAAATTTCTCGTAAAACCCGCCCCTACACCTGTCAAAAACTATACACTACCTTTGCGACCGGACATGATATCACAGGGTAAGCCCATCCTACAAATTAAAATCCCAAATCCCAACTCCCAAATCTAAAATCTAAAATCCCAAATCTAAAATCAGATTGATGCTCACCTCCCACAATCCAAACCATTCCTATCAAGTTGGTGGTAGCCTCCCCTTCAATGCGCCAACTTATGTGCGACGACAGGCAGATGAAGTTTTATTTCAGGGTTTACTGCAAGGTGAATTTTGCTATGTATTTAATGCTAGGCAGATGGGCAAATCTAGCTTGCGCGTACAGACAACGCATCGCCTGCAAGCAGAAGGAATTCGCTGCGGTGTTATCGATATCACGACGATTGGAACGCAAGAAATTACACCAGAACAGTGGTATGGTTCAATTGCTGGACTGCTGACAAAGACATTTAAACTAAAGGTTAATTTGCCCAGTTGGTGGCGCGATCGCACCCATCTTTCTTTTGTCAATCGCTTGAGTGATTTTTTAGACACTGTTCTGCTGTCTCAAGTTACAGAACCAATTGTTATTTTTCTTGATGAAATTGACAGCGTTCTCAGCCTTGAATTCTCCACCGACGACTTCTTTGCCTTAATTCGCGCCTGTTACAATCGGCGAGCAGAACAGCCTGAATATCGCCGTCTAACCTTTGCCCTATTTGGCGTTGCCACTCCGGCAGATTTAATTTCCGATGCGACTCGTACTCCGTTTAATATTGGAAAGGCAATCGAATTAACAGGTTTTCAACTCTCAGAAGCAACCCCGCTACTCTGGGGATTGACACCAAATATTACCGACTCTAAAACCGCTTTAAAACGCATCCTTTACTGGACAGGGGGACAGCCGTTTTTAACGCAGAAACTGTGTAAAATATTGTTGGAAAATATAAAACATAGGGAAGGGGAAATATCATTAATCGATCGCCTTGTGCATACTCATATTATCAATAACTGGGAAACTCAGGATGAACCGGAGCATTTGAAAACAATCTGCGATCGCTTACTTTACAACGAACAGCGATCGGGACGGTTACTAGGGCTATACCAACAAATTATGCTGCATTCATTTTCTAATGAATATGGAGGAATTCCCGCAGATAACACTCCAGAACAAACGGAACTTGTACTGACTGGACTGGTAGAAAAGCGCTCAGGAATTCTTCAGATAAAAAATCCCATCTATCAACAAGTTTTTAACTTCGATTGGGTTGCTAAACAACTGAAAAATCTGCGTCCCTATTCTCAATCTATCAATGCTTGGATTGTTTCTGGCTATCAAGATGAATCGCGATTGCTGCGAGGAAAAGCTTTACGCGATGTGCTTATTTGGACGCAAGGTAAAAGCCTCAGCGATATCGATTATAAATTCCTCGCTGCTAGTCAAGAATTAGACCGACAGGAAGCTCAAAAAACTTTGGAAGCAGAGCGATTCAAGGAAGTGGAAGCGAGACTGGAATTAGAACGACAACGTTATTTAGACCAACGACGCCACTTGAGACGACAGCGAATAATGTTGGGATTTGTTAGCGTTAAGATGGTGGTAGCGATCGCGCTGGGATTCTTAGCTTATATTCAATATCAACAAACAGCCATCAGTGAAGTGCGAGCAATTGTCTTATCCTCTGAAGCTTTATTTGCTTCTAATAAACAGTTTGATGCGCTACTACAAGCAATCAAAGCAAAGCAACGCTTGCAACATTTGAACAGAGTTGATGGGGATTTGCGATCGCAAGTCGATAAAGCATTAGAACGAGTCGTATTGAGCATCCAAGAATACAATCGCCTCAACGGACATACGACTGCTGTTATGGCAGTTGATTTTAGCCCAGATGGTCAGCAAATCGCCACAGCTAGTGTAGATGGAACCATCAAACTATGGAAACCAGATGGCAGTTTAATTAACACATTAAAGGGACATAAAGCCTTAGTACGAACCATCAAATTTAGTCCTGATGGAAAACTACTTGCTTCTGCGGGAGATGACAAAACAATTAAATTGTGGAAACGCGACGGAACGTTGCTGAAAACCGTTCAAACTCATGCCTCTGGAGTTTGGGGTATTGACTTTAGTCCAGATGGCTCAATCCTCATATCTGGCGGGGCTGATAGCAACGTTGAAATGTGGGGGAGAGATGGTAAATTGTTAAAGACTTTTAATGGTAAAAAAACAGGAATTCGGGCTGTGGCATTTAGCCGAGACGGTCAAACAATTGCGGCGGCAAATATTGATAATACCGTTAAACTTTGGCATCCAGACGGCAGTTTAAAAACGATCTTGCGAGGACACACAGCCCCGGTGTATTCTTGCGCGTTCAGTCCCGATAGTAAAATTATGGTTTCTGGTAGCGTAGACGGCATAATTAAACTTTGGAACAGAGAAGGCAAGCTGTTAAAAAAAATAAATGCACATGATGCCGGTGTCAAAGAACTGAGATTTAGCCCCGATGGCACAATGTTTGCTTCCGGAAGCTGGGATAAAACGGTCAAAATATGGAAACGCGATGGTACTTTATTAACGACACTGAGAGGACATGATGCGGCAATTTGGGGCATTGCTTTTAGTCCAGATGGGAAAGCGATCGCATCTGCTGGCGCCGAAAATGTGGCGTTCCTCTGGAAAACTCAAAACATCTTCCAGAGAACCCTCTATGGCTTAAATGGCCTCACTAGAGGATTAGTATTTAACACCGATGGAACGCTTATAGCCACATCAGGAACTGACCAAACAATCCAACTGCGAAAGTTCGACGGTACTTTATTACGAACCATCAAAGCCCATGATGCCGCATTAGGCAATATCGATTTAAGTCCAGATGGCAAAATTCTTGCCTCCGCCAGCGAAGATAAAACCCTAAAACTCTGGCAATTAGACGGCACTCTGCTTAACACATTTAAAGGACATTCAGCAACCGTATTATCTGTAGCGTGGCATCCCAAAGGTCAGATAATTGTTTCCAGCACTGCGGATGGAAAAATTTGGCTGTGGAAACGGGATGGCACATTGCTAAAAACATTAAAAGCAAACTCAGCTTCCGCACCGATTTGGGACGTTAGATTTAGCCCCGACGGTCAAATTATCGCCTCAGCAAGCAACGATCAAAACGTTCGACTGTGGACCCAAGATGGCAAACTTTTAAACATCCTCAAAGGGCATAATGCTGCCATTTGGAAAGTAGTTTTTAGCCCCGATAGTCAAATTTTAGCTTCTGGCAGTGGTGACACAACCGTCAAATTGTGGAAGCGAGATGGTACCCTAATCAAAACACTGACAGGCCACGCCGCTGCTGTTTGGGGCATTGCCTTTAGTGCAGATGGCTCCTTAATTGCAACGGCAAGTATTGACCAAACTGTCAAAATTTGGACGCGGGATGGCACCTGTAAGGGCGAAGCATTCGGGGGGAGGAATTTGGGGAAAAACAGAAATTTCTTACCCGAATGCTTCGCCCCTACTACCCTCAAAGGTCATCGTTCTGGCGTGCGAACAGTAGCCTTTCATCCTCGCCTTCCTATTATTGCTACCGCTGGTGATGACCAGACTATCATTTTGTGGAACTTAGAACCAATTCTCAATCTCAAACCCCTTTCCTACGCCTGCAATTGGGCGCGAGATTATCTGCAAACCAACATAAAACTAGATCCCGATAATTCAAAGCTTTGTAGCGGGGGCAGGGCGAAGCATTTGGATTTATAGATTTTTGGTAAATTTCAAAAATTCTCGCTAAAAA
>DNGJ01000164.1:0-198 GCA_003486305.1 Cyanobacteria bacterium UBA11371 | reverse complement strand
AATTCTTGGCGGCGATTGATGTATTTACGAAATACATCTGTAGGGGCGTTCGCGTAGCGTGCCGGAGGCATTAGCAAGAGGGCGACTATTAATGATATCAAGCCACAATTTATCTACCCTCTTGCTTCGCCCTGTGCGAGATGTAACGTAAAATATCTGTGATTTCAAGAATGAATTTGACATCTATTTTCGCTCCCA
>DNGJ01000158.1:9793-35103 GCA_003486305.1 Cyanobacteria bacterium UBA11371 | reverse complement strand
TTTATTGATGCCGTGCCCCTACTAACTCGATAATGTATGAAATAACTCGCTCTGGATCGATCGGTTTGGCTATATGACGTTGAAAGCCTGCGGCGATCGCTTGTTGCCGATCTATCTCCCCAGCATACGCGGTTAAGGCGATCGCCTGAATCGATCTGCCTTTTTCTAACCTCCGAAGCGATCGCATTAATTCATAACCATCCATTTCTGGCATCCCTATATCGCTTAGAATAATGTCAGCTTGGAATTCTCCGAATGTCTGCAAGGCTTCTGTGGCTGAACCTACTGCCAAGACGATCGCACCATTGTCTTCCAATAAGAATGTCAGCAATTCTCGCGTATCGGCTGTATCATCAACTACCAGTATTCGCCTTCCTGCCAGTGGTGTTTTTGGCGCGCTTGGGGATGGGGCGGCGATCGCTCGCGAGCGGGCGGGTTTCACTTTAGTATTAATCGTTGGTAACTTAACGGTAAAAGTTGCACCCATTCCAACACCTGGACTGTCTGCCGAAATCCTGCCGCCGTGCATTTCCACAATTTGACGCGCGATCGCAAGTCCCAATCCTAACCCGCCAAATTTGCGCGTGGTGGAACCATCTTCTTGGCGGAAATACTCAAATACATAGGGCAAGAATTCGGGATTGATGCCTTTACCCGTATCGATTATTTCAATTTGAGCATCACTATCAACTTGAGTCAGCCGAATTGTGACTTGTCCCCCAACAGGTGTGAATTTAACTGCGTTTGAAAGCAGATTCCACACCACTTGTTGCAATCGCCCCGCATCTCCCAACACTTCGCCAACAGTTGGCTCTAGCGCTAGATTGAATTGAATATTTTTTGCTTCTGCTGCGAGGCGAACTGTTTCCATTGCACTGGAAATAACAAAGGTTAAATTGACTCTATTCGACTTCAGCGTTAGTTTGCCCTGCATAACGCGAGAGATATCGAGCAAGTCTTCTATTAGTTGAGCTTGCAGTTTGGCATTGCGTTCGATCGTGGTTAATGCTTCCGCTGTGCGAGACTCGTCAAGTTTGCGAGTTTGTAACAGTTTAGTCCAACCTAAGATGGGGTTGAGGGGACTACGCAACTCGTGAGACAATACTGCTAAAAACTCGTCTTTGAGGCGGTTCGCGGTTTGTGCTTCTTGCCGCGCTTGCTGTTCGGCTTGGTATAATCTGGCATTTTCCACGGCGATCGATGCCATCTGGGCTAATTGCACCACTACGGCTTCGTCTGTTTCGGTAAAATCACCTTCATATTTGTCTGAAAGCTGAATCAAGCCGATATTCTGTCCGTCTCGCCCCACCAAAGGTGCAGCCAGCCAGCCGCGCAGGGGAGGATGGTTTTCTGCCTGTTTGCCAAAGCCACGCCAGTGGGGATGCGCTTCTAATTCTGCTTGCGTCATTCGCATCGGGCGATTCGAGTGACATACGCAAGCATAAATTCCCGATCCATCTGGCTTGGCATTATAGCCTCGCCACTGGGCATATTTATCGGACAGGTAAACGGCGTCGATTGACTGTGCCCAGTTCTGGTCAATTGTCACGCTGGTGACAGATTGGTGAGTACCAACGATCGCAGCTGCCCGATCTGTAATCGCTTGCAATACTTCTTCCACTGAAAGTGCAGAATTAATTGCCAGCGCCGCCGCTGTCAATCCTTGCAATTGCTCGCTATAGTGACGTTCGCGAGCCAGCATACGTTCTCGCTCAAGTTCGACTTGTTTGCGATCGCTTATATCGCTAGAAATGCCAATGATGCCGATGATATTACCTTGCTCATCCCGGTAAGGCGCTTTCACCGAGAGAAAAACTCGCCGCCCGCCTATCATGTCTAATACTTCTTCAAACTGGTGGGATTGCCCGCTTTGCATTACCAGGCGATCGTTCTCCATAATTTTCTCGCCTTCTTCAGGCGGTTGGTGAAACTCTAGTGACGTTTTGCCCAAGATTTCTTCACAAGGTTTGCCGACGACTGCCAAAAGTGCAGGATTTGCCACTACCATTCGTCCCTCTCGATCTTTGACGTAAACCAGCGTCGGGGTGGATTCGTTGATCGTGTTGAGGATGGCATTAGTTTGACGTAAAGCTTCCTCGGCTTGCTTGCGATCGCTTATATCTGTATGTATCCCCAGCATCCGCAGCGGATTACCATCTTTATCCCAGGCAACGATGCTGCCGGTGGAAAGTATCCATTTCCAATCCCCCGATTTTGTGCGTTGCCGGAATTCTACTTGGTACTGGTCGCGTCTGCCTGCGATGTATTCTTGGTATACTTGACCCGTTCGTTCGAGATCGTCGGGATGCAGGCGTTGGAGCCACAAGGCATTCGTTTCGTGAAAGGTTTCTGGATCGTAGCCCAACATCTGTGCATATTGAGGACTGACGATCGCATCGCCAGTTTGAAGATTCAGGTCATACAATCCTTGATTGGCAGCATTCAGCGCCAGCCGCAATCTTTCTTCACTTTGTTGTAGGGCATCTTCGGCAAGTTTGCGATCGCTTATATCTGTATTGGTACCAAACCAACGCACAACGTTACCCGCTTCGTCTCGAATTGGAATCGCGCGGGAGAGGAACCAGCGATAATTACCGTCTTTACCGCGCAAGGGAAATGTATCTTCCCAGGGTTCGCCAATTTTCAGGCAGTGGCTCCAATGCTCGACGACGCGCTCTATATGGTCGGGATGGTGTACCTTTTCCCATCCCCAGCCTTGCATTTCTGCTAAAGTCGTGCCGGTGTAGTCAAACCAGCGTTGATTATACCAGAAGATCCAGCCGTTAGAGTCTGTCATCCAGGCCAGCTGGGCGATGTTGTCTGCCAGGGTACGAAAGCGAGATTCGCTTTCTTGCAATGCTAGTTCTGCTTGCTTGCGATCGCTTATATCAATCGCCGCTAAAATTGCATGGGTAGGACGGGCAGTAGAGACGTTACATGTAACGTCTCTACTAGAACGATCAAAGAAGACTTGTTTGCGAACCGTAAGCCATCTGACTTCGCCATTTTCCCAAACTACGCGATGATCGCGACTAAACCAACCGGGACCTGACGGATCTAGCACTTGCTCGATCAGCTCAAGCATTTGGGCGCGTTCTTCTGGGTGAAATGTAGCGTGAATGCGCGATCGCGGCACGACTAATTGATCTGCCGGTAAGCCGTATAAAGCAGCTGCTTCGGGGGAAAGCTCGACTGTATTCGAGGCGTAATCGAATTTAGCAATGGCAAAACCTGCCACTTGCATCCCCAATCGCAAACGCTGTTCTGATTCGCGCAAGCTTTGTTCGGCAACTTGGCGATCGCTGGTATCAAACAGAACCCCAATAAATCGCACCGCTTGCCCGTTTTTATCGTACATAAAGCGCCCGAATGCCTTGAGCCAGCGAATTTCTCCTGTATCTGCTCGTATAATACGATACTCTGGACTGTATAGCGATCGCGTTTGTTGGGCAACTTCCATCGCCTGCATCACGGCTGCCAAGTCATCGGGATGCACCCGAGATCGCCACATCTCACAGGTTGCTGCACCATTAGCGACGGGTTCGTATCCTAGCATCGGGAAATGGCTTTGTGACCAAATGCCTTTACCCGTCTGCATATTTATATCCCAGGTTGCCATACCCGCACTGTCGATTGCCAAACTCAGGCGTTCTTCGCTTTGTTGTAGGGCGATTTCGGCAGATTTGCGCGAACTGACATCTTGAAGCAGCCCAATCATGCGGACAGGTTGCCCATTTTGGTCATAATACACTTGCCCGCTAGACCGTATCCAACGCACTGCCCCCCGATGAACAACGCGGTACTCATCGACGTAGGTTTGATTTTGGGCGATCGCGCGAGCCACTTTCTCGCTGGCATTGGCGCGATCGTCTGGATGAATTCGGCTCGCCCATTCTTCGTAGCTGACTGTTTTCCTTGTTAGATCGAAGCCCATCAGCGCACAGTATTCTTCGGACACATAGGCACAATTGGCAACCACATCCCAATCCCAAACCCCAGATCGAGTAGCTTGTTGCGCCAAGAAAAGGCGCGCTTCATTTTCACGCAGATTTGCTTCGGTAATTTTGCGATCGCTAATATTAGTAAACAAAATGGCAAACTTGTGGTTTTCGGCTTCACCAACGCGGAAAGCGCTGACTTCAAACCACATATTCATCGCTTCAGATCGATTCTCAAACCGCGCGGCTTCCCCCGTCAGTGCCACTCTGCCGTAAGTTTCAACCCAAAAAGGTTCGAGATTTGGCACGAGTTGGAGCGCCGTTTTGCCCGTCGCTCCTTGAAGTCCCGTCATTTGTTCAAACGCTGGATTGACTTCGAGGAAACGGTAATCAATCGGTGCGCCCTTGTCGTCAAACAGCATTTGGCAGACGCAGAAACCTTGATCCATCGACTCGAACAACATGCGATACCGCTGTTCGCTGTCGCGCAGGGCGGCTTCGGCTTGTTTGCGAGCGGTGATATCCTGCAAAATCACCATAATTTCATCGATGCTGCCGCTATTGCCATAAACTGGAGCAGCAGAAATGCTGACCATTAATTCTGAGCCATCTTGTTTGCGGCGGTAGGTTTCGATGCCAAAAAAAGTTTGCCCATTTGCTACCGCATCTCTCAGTTGCTGGCATTCGTCGAGTTGATCGGGTGGCACAATGGGAATCGGTCGATTTAACACCTCGGCTTCGCTCCAGCCAAACACCTCAGTTGCCGCTTTGTTCCACATCCGGACATTGGCATTTGGCGAGATCGCCACAATCGGCAAAGGCGATGATTCGATTAAGGTTGTTAAGGTTTGGTTAGTTTGTTGCAATTCTTGCTCGATTTGTTTGCGATCGCTAATATCCAGCGCCACGCCGATCCAATAAGAAATCTTGCCAGTATCATCGGTTACAGGTACAGCGCGGGTGTAGAGCCAGCGGTAAACCCCATCAGCGCGGCGGTATGGAGCTTCAATCTCGTACTCAGAAACTTGTGCGATCGCGGTTTTCCAAGCCTGGTAGACGCGATCGCGATGATCTGGGCGCACCAAAGAAGCCCAGCCATCGCCTTGTAACTGTTCTAGACTTCGCCCGGTGAATTCCAATCCCCACTGATTGGAATAGATAATCGAACCATCTGGCTGACTCATATAAACGAGTTGGGGCGATAATTCGATCAAAGCGCGATAGCCTTCCTCACTCTTACGTAGCTTTGCTTCAGCCAGTTTGCGATCGCTAATATCCTCAACAAAGATGACAATTCCGCCGATCTCGCCCTTTTCGGCGTGCCAGGGACGAATTTCCCACTGCAACCATTGAATTGTGCCATCTGGGAGGATAAAGCTATCTTCCGAGCATTGTTGAATTTCTCCTGCCAAACCGCGCTGATGAGCTTGTTTCCAGCGATCGCCAATCTGGGGAAAGACTTCGTAATGCGATCGCCCCAAAACTGCCTCAACTGAATCAAGTTGGTAAATTTCCACCCAGCGCTGACTGAGGGCGACGTAATTCATGTCGCGGTCAAACATAGCGATACAGGCGGGGGCATATTTAATAAACAAGCGCAGATTAACTTCGCTTGTCTGGGTGATGTCGTGAGGCAAAAACTCTTGTGGGGTAGGCATCCTGCCTGCCTGTGAGCTTGTTGTCTGGGTGATGTCGTGAGGCAAAAACTCTTGTGGGGTAGGCATCCTGCCTGCCTGTGAGCTTGTTATCTCAACAGATTTAGCAATTGTCGTTACAACTGCATAGGGTGCAGATTCATTGGGGCGAAACAAAGGCTGGGAATCAAGCAGCAGCCAAACTAACTCACCATCAGAGCGATAGCAGCCTACAGTTACATTTGAGCATGGTTGTCCGCTTTGCAGCGCCACTAGGGCTGGATTCTCCTCGGGTAAAACAGGCGATCCATCCCGATGAATGAATTGCCGGGGCGAATCGAACAACGCCTCGCCGATTAATTCGTCGGCGGTATAGCCTAAAAGCTCAGCAGCGACAGGATTGCACGCAGCGATCGCGCCATCGGCAAACTGAAGCACCATACCATCTGCCCGAAAAGTTGTTGCAGACTCTGATGGATCGCATTCCCAATTAAGGGCTAACTCAGACACTCGGTTGCTCCTGTTTCCCATTGCCTAGAATTGCTTATACCATGTCAGTTTGCTCCAGAACAGCTTTGAAGCACGAAGCCGCGCTAATTCCAAGGGGCTGAGTGAAAAAGCGATTCATCGCATCACCAATCAAAATTTTAAATAATTTGGCGAATAATTGCCCTATCAAGCGATCCCAGCAATGACAGATCCCGAACGGCGATTTGCCACTGGTGAAGTTAGCGATCAGCTTGCTATTTCTATATTCAGATCTTCCGCCAATCTCATAGCCCGCCAGGGAATAAATTGCAGGGCTAATAGTTCAAGTCCATTTTAATCGACTGAAAGCCTTTAATCGTAAATATTCAGTCCACAAAGCGTGGACTTGAGCTATTAGCCAGGGACTTAAGTCCCTGGCGGGCTAATGCCACAGGTGCAAGATCTTAATATATGTAGGGTGCGTTAGCTGTCTTCGTAACGCACGATGACAATACCGCAGTTTCAGAAACCCGGTTTTTTGGAAAAACCGGGTTTATATCCATGCGATCGCGCACTGGAGCGACAATTTTGAATACGACAAGGTTTTACAATTAATTAAGTAACGTACAATTCCATGCCAAGCAACAACTCTAAGGGTAATATTTTAATCGTTGACGATCCTCCAGAAAACTTGCGCTTGTTGGTAGGAGTCTTAAACGAAAAAGGATATCAAACTCGCCCGGGTAGTCAAGGTAAATTAGCTCTATCAGCCGCCCAATTAAATCCTCCCGATTTAATTTTACTATACATCCTGGTTCAAACTACTTTTACCGTATTATTGCCAACTAATCTCAAACCTAATGATAGCTAATAATCAACGTACTTGACAGCCTCAAAACTGAATTGTTAATTGTTATATTCCCAAACCTGGGGATACTAATGAGATCAAATTAACCGTTAAATCGGCAATTAATAGCTATTTTACAGAGCAGAATCTAGCAGACCGCCATGGGGCCTCTAGCTGGGAGAAACAGCAGCAGGTGTAGAAGCGATCGCTCGATAATCGGTATAATTCTTTGCTGGTAACTCAAGCGATCGCATCTATGCACCCCGATACTATATGACGGGTATGACCCCCTACCCGTATTTTTACTGTAAACTGTATAACTAAGGTAACAGGCAATATACCCGCATCAACGGGATCTTTCTCAAGATCCAATAAGCATTAATGCTTAGGTATTTTTACTGAAGACTTTACATATGTTTACTGATAAATATAGTGTAGGGGGTGCAAGTGTAACGTTTTTAAGTTTTACCTACCAGCTTTTTGAACTAATAACCATCTCGATCTAGATTGCACCTATGTCAATCAGATCCTTGCACCGCTTTGCCAAAATTTCTGGAAACGTACCGCTGAGCTTAGTTTTGACAGTACCGTTTGTGCTGCAAATCTTTGCTGCTGTAAGTATAGTCGGGTATCTTTCGTTCCGAAACGGACAAAAAGCCGTCCAAGACCTCGCGAGTCACTTACACGGTGAAATCAGCGATATTGCTGAATTGGATTTAATGGCGCAAATTAACGCCAACAATCGCACCACGATTTTGCTGTGTATTGTGGCTTTAATTGTATCAACGGTTATTTGTATTTTGACAGCCCGTTGGATTGTCAAACCGATTCTGAATTTGAACGCATCAGCCAAAGCAATTGCCAAAGGAAAATGGGAACAAACTGTCAATCTCAATCGCACCGACGAAATCGGGCAACTTGCTAAATCCTTCAGCGTCATGGCAGGTCAATTGCGAGCATCGTTTTCGGCTCTGGAAGCGCAAAATGCCCAATTACAGCGCCTTGACAAAGTAAAAGATGAATTTTTAGCCAACACTTCCCACGAACTGCGAACGCCTCTCAATGGTATCATCGGTATCGCTGAATCGATGCTAGATGGTGCGGCGGGTTCTCTATCAGAAATACAGCGGCAAAATCTGCTCATGATTGCAGGTAGCGCCCGCCGACTCAGCCAATTAGTTAACGATATCCTCGACTTTTCCAAACTCAAACAGCAAAAACTAGATTTGCAAGTTCGCAGCGTAGAAGTGCAAGGAATTGTTCAGGTTGTTCTTACCGTCAGTCAAGCTTTAGCGGTAAACAAAAACTTGCAATTTATCAACGCCGTTCCTGCCGACTTACCCCTGGTTTATGCCGATGAAAACCGCCTGCAACAGATTCTTTATAATCTGATCGGCAATGCGATTAAGTTTACCGACGCCGGTAAGATAGAAGTTTCAGCAGCTTTGGTAATGGGTGATGGGAAAGATGGAAACCCTCGCCTCATGCCTAACGCTTCTCCCTATGACCAATTAGCAATTAGCAATTACCAATTACCCAAACAAATCGCCATTACAGTGTCCGATACCGGCATTGGTATTGCAAGCGATCGCATCGAACGCATCTTCGATCCGTTTGAACAAGGCGATGGTTCCACCATCCGCCAATACGGCGGCACGGGATTGGGTTTAGCCCTCACCAAGCAGCTGGTAGAATTGCACGGCGGTAAAATATGGGTTGAATCTCAACTGGGCATCGGTTCTCGCTTCACTTTTACCTTGCCTGTTTCATCCCAGAAACTGAATACAAACGCACCTGAAAGCTCCTGCACGGAATGCACCTTCTTACCCCCCTATCTTGGGGCGCACTGTCTTGTTCCCCTACAAACTCCAAAACCTCAAACCGAGTTGCCCTTAAAGGAGAAAATACCATGTATCAACCCAACTTTGTATCGCCAATCCTACCAACTATCCTCCTATTCACCCATTACCGATTCCCACACAATTTTAATTGTTGATGATGACCCGATCAATCTCCAAGTTTTAAACAATCACCTTTCTTTAGAAGGCTATCAGGTAATCCAAGCTTTAAATGGAGAGCAAGCGCTTTCTATCCTCCAAGGCGGGCAAGTAGTTGACTTGATCGTTCTCGATATTATGATGCCCCGGATGTCGGGTTATCAAGTATGTGCCAAACTGCGGCAAAAATATCCGCCACACGAGTTACCCGTCGTGATGTTGACCGCTAAAAATCAAATATCTGACTTGGTGACCGGGTTTGAATTTGGAGCGAATGATTATTTAACTAAACCTTTTTCCAAAGATGAACTACTCACCAGAATTAAGTTTCACATCCAACTATCGAAAACAAACCATGCCTACGGGCGCTTTTTTCCCCATACTTTTCTAGAATTCCTCCAAAAAGAAAGCATCGTCGATGTCAATTTAGGCAATCACGTCAGCAAAGAAATGGCGGTAATGTTTAGCGATATTCGCTCGTTTACCGCGCTTTCGGAAACCATGACGCCCCAAGAAAATTTTGATTTTGTTAATGCTTATATGCGCCAGGTAAGTCCCAAAATAAGAGAGCATAACGGCTTGATTGTTAAATACTTGGGAGATGGAATGATGGCTGTGTTTCCTAATGGTGCTGACGATGCAGTCAAAGCGGGTATTGCTAAATTGCAACAAGTGCAGCAATACAATATCCAGCGCCTCGCCCGTGGATATTCACCGATCCAAGTGGGAGTGGGAATAAATTTCGGTCACATGATGGTGGGAATTGTGGGAGAAATAGCCCGGATGCAGGGAGATGCTTTTTCTGATGAAGTTAATTTGGCATCTCGATTGGAAAGTTTGACGAAGTTTTATGGGGTTTCTTTGGTAATTTCTGAAAATGTCTTGACGCATTTAAGTCACCCAGAGCAATACCAAATCCGCTTTCTGGACAAGGTAATCGTTAAAGGCAGACAAGAACCCATTTCTATCTATGAAGTTCTCGATGGCGAAATTGATTTAGTCCGAGATTTAAAGTGGCAAACTCTGCCTGATTTTGAACAGGGTTTAAAACATTATCGCCATCAAGAATTTACCGCAGCACAAACGTGTTTTAAGCGCGTGTTGGAGGTTAATCCAGAGGATAAGACCGCTGGATTGTATCTAGAGCGGGTGCATGAGTTGATGGGGGTATGTCTGCCTCAGAATTGGTCTGGGGTTTGGGTTTTGCATCAGAAATAATCCCTTGATAATAACGGTTGAGAGCAGATTTGCGATTGTCAAATAACTTTAAAAGCGCGTCTACTACAGGTTGCGTTACAGCAGCATCAAAGTTAGATATAAAATCTACTGCGGAAAGATTTCCTTGAAAAAACTCTTTCGCTTTCGCGCTTTGTACTTGGATCTGGTCAAATCCGAGGGAGTAGACTATAAATGCCGCCAAAGGTGAATCTTTTAAATCGGCAGTTGCGCTCTTGGCTCTTCCGTTTTCTAATAAATCCAAAACTTCCGATTCCAAATCGTTTTTGGGATGAGAAGCATCGACAAGTTTAGGCAGAAAAGTTTCCAAGCGCACGCCCCGATAATCGTGGTAAGGCAATTCCCCCATGAGGGTAGCTAGAGAAACATCAAATCCCAAGCTAAAAGCAAGCGATTCTATCAAAGCGATCGCTACCAGTTTGCTCCCCATATAAAGCCGCGCAATTTCGATATTTCTCCTGGCTCCATTCTCCAAATGCGAGTATGTCAGATCGTCTGGTTCTCCCCGAAATTGCTGGTAAATCGCTTCAGGTTTGAGAAAATGCATGAAACTTTCCATCTTTTGCAGCGCAATTCGGTACTCGCGCACCGTGTACGAACGGCTGATAAAGTTATGATTGGTTTCCGGTAATAAGTTCCAGGTATTCGCCAAAAAATACGCCGAACTCGGATGAGCAAAACCGCTGAGATCCCTGTTCCCTACCCGCACGGCGCGTTTGACTATTTCCTCGATGGCAACCTCGCTCAAACCCAGGTTAAACCGATGATTGATTAAAAGCAAGCGTTGGTAGAGGCGATCGCTTGCCGTTAATCCTTCGTTTGATTTACTCCGAAATGGAATCGTCGCTTCAATACACGCCGCAATCTCCATTAGTCGAGAAAGTGAGAGAAATGGCTCTAAAACTTTTGTTGCCACCACCGCGCTCAAAAATTCGTTTTCTCCCGCAAAAGGATCTAGCACCTGTCCTGCAACAAACCCAAAAACAGATACTACCATCTCAAACGTTGGATCGGCAGGCAATTGAAAAGTTTCGCGAATTCGTAGCTGTTCCCTTTCCTGCTTAACGAACGGCGTAATGTAATAACTCAGGTTAAAGTTAATGCTGCAATCGACTTGCACGTACACCAAATCGTGAAACAAAGCTGCCAAAACTTCAATCCCATCTTCATTCCCGCCAACTTCAATCACGTGCTGCGGCGTATGAAAATATCGCCAGTAACCCGTCATCGGTTGAACGATCAAGTCGGCAATGGTGTAAAGTTGCGCCAAATCGACTTGTACCTCTAGGCGACCCATTGCCCAGATCAGCTTTTCTAAACATTGTTGATGTGCCTGAGCGCTATCCATCAAACCCTCTCGCACTTTACTGGCTCCAAATCTCGTTTTTGTCAGATGCACCACAAAATTCATCGATATCTAAGCGATTGGTCGCTTAACTTGTATTTAACTTCCATTTCTACCTATTTTCCTCAGTTAGGCTGCATATCGCAGCTTAAGAGCGAGCCGAATCAATGGGTATGTAGCGTTAACTACGGAAAATGGTATTTCGTTGCATGGGGAAAGTCGATCGATCTTTTCTCCCGTCACCCTCACGAAGCGAAGTCAGCAGTTATTATCCGATTTAGCGATCGCTCACTTGCCAAGACAAGACTAGCAGAGATATCAAGCTCGCCATTAGCAATTTGCTATTAGCACTATCTCTGACTGCATCCAGTATAAGTTTCCTAATTTTATTTTCTCCTTTACAGTCTCTTTTCATCGTTAAAATTTGTTAATGCTATTGTTAAGCAAAAATTAACAAAGGATTAAGTAAATTTTATATTAATTTTACTCTTGGCGTATTATATTGAAAACTAGAAATTCCTTTGAGAGTAAATTATGATAGAAAAAACGGTTCCGAACAACGTATACGGCATCAGTATTAATACTTCAGTATTTGCACTGAGGCGCAAGTCAGGGAAACGCATCAACCAAATAATGTTGAATACACCCTAGCCAAAAAGTGTGAATTACGACCGTGGAAAAACTAGACAATCTTACGCTTAATTCAACCCTGGCAGATATTCCCAGCCATGAGTTTAAAGTTGGCTTAAAAACCGTTGGGCAAGTGGTAGCAAAAGCACTCCAGCGGCAGCCAGAATTACCAGGAATAATGATTACTGCCAATAATAAAAAAGTAGTAGGCATGATCTCGAGGGCAAGATTTTTTGAATGGCTCAGTCGTCCCTATGGGTCAGAGCTTTTTCTCAAACGCCCGATCGAGGTAATGTTGAACATGATCGGCGAAGAATTTAAGGCGATTTCAGATGTAGAAATCCGCCTGGCAAAGTGCCTGGTGTTGAGCGCAAATTGCCCGATCGACAAAGCGGTTGAAATTGCCTTGCAGCGTCCTGCACCCCTAGCTTACGAACCGATAGTGATTGCCGGGGAAAATGGGCAATGGCGGTTACTGGATATGCAAGTTTTGCTACTGGCTAAATCTCAGCTATTTGCCCTAGCAAAAGAATCTGCTGATGCAGCTAACCGAGCTAAAACTGAATTTTTAGCCAACATGAGTCACGAACTGCGGACGCCTCTCAATGCCATCCTGGGCTTTAGCCAAGTGATGAAACGCACCTCATCTTTATCGCCAGAACAGCAGCAATATTTGGGTATAATTAATAGCGCTGGCGAGCATCTGCTGGAATTAATCAACGATGTTCTGGAAATGTCCAAAATAGAGGCTTGCAGAACTACATTTTACCAGGCTAGCTTTGACTTGTACCGCTTGCTGGATAATCTGCAAGAGATGCTGCAACTGAAAGCCTCATCCAAAAACTTACAGCTAATTTTTGAACGGGCGTCAGACGTTCCTCAATACATGCAAACCGACGAGCGGAAGTTACGTCAAGTCTTGATTAACCTGATAGGAAATGCCATCAAATTTACCGAAAAAGGCAGCGTGACTTTGCGCGTGAACTTGCAGGGGTGCAGGGGTGATCTTGAGAATATAGATTTAAATTCTCCTCTGCCCAAGAGCCCCTCTGCCCCTCTGCAATCTTCTCATCTAAGGCTGTGGTTTAGCGTCGAGGACACCGGACTCGGCATGTTACCGGCAGAAATAGAGCAATTATTTGCTGCCTTTGGACAAACAGAAACAGGTCGAAAATCGGGACAAGGAACGGGATTAGGTTTAGCAATCAGCCAAAAATACGTACAAATGATGGGGGGTGAAATTAAAGTTAAAAGTACACCAGGTAAGGGTTCAACGTTTAGCTTTGATATCTTAGTTAAACTAACTCAAGGATCTGACATTTCTCATCCTCAAGAAACTCGTAAAGTGATACGTTTAGCACCGCACCAGCCACAATATCGCATATTGGTTGTTGATGATAGCTGGGAAAGCCGTTTGCTGTTGGTGAGGCTGTTGACATCGCTAGGGTTTGTTGTCTGCGAAGCCGAAAATGGTTTACAAGGGTTTCGCCTGTGGTCGAGTTTCTCGCCGCACCTAATTTTTATGGATATGCACATGCCCGTGATGAATGGGTATGAAGCCACCAAACAGATTAAAGCCCATTTCAAAGGTCAGGAAACAACTATTATTGCCTTAACTGCCAGCGCATTTGAGGAGGAGAGAAAAGCTATTTTCTCAGCTGGGTGCGATGACGTTATTAGCAAGCCTTTCCGCCAAGAGGTACTTTTGGAAAAAATCGCCGAATGTTTAGGGGCGCAATATCTCTATGAAAAGTCGGCTGTTGAGGATAAAGATGAGGTAACACAGGATGAATTAAATGCTTCTTTTCGACCGCTTGATTTTCACTTATCCCAAATGCCGGTTGAATGGGTGGAAAAACTCAATAAAGCAGCGCTCAAATGCCGCGATCGCGAGATCGTTCAACTATGCGAACAAATTCCTCAAACTCACTCGGCGCTCGCCAAAACCTTGACGAATTTGGCTAATGATTTTCTCTTCGACAAAATCATAGATTTAATCCAAATCGTTCAAGCTAAACAACCCGCTTTAGTTATCAAAAAATAGCAGCTATCTCTTACACAGATTAGAAACCGGGTTTCTGGCTGCGATATCTAGTGCCAAACCGACTATTTTTCCTAGAAACCCGGTTTCTCTGCTTAGACAAATCTAAAATCTCAAATCTAAAATCTGAAATTACCCAATGCTAGGAAACATTCTGATCGTTGATGATATACCAGACAATATCCGCCTGTTAGCAACGATCCTCACCGATCGCGGCTATGAAGTTGGTAAAGCGCGCAACGGGCAGATGGCATTGATGTCGGTCAAAACCGATCCGCCGGATTTAATTTTACTCGACATCAATATGCCGAATATGAACGGCTACGAAGTGTGCGAACATCTGAAATCCGACGACCAAACTAAGAATATTCCCGTAATTTTTATCAGCGCCCTCGATGAAGTTTGGGATAAGGTCAAAGCTTTCAATGTCGGCGGGGTAGATTATATCACAAAGCCGTTTCATGATGAAGAGGTTTTAGCCCGCGTTGCCAATCAATTGCAGATTCAAGCTTTGCAAAATGCCCTGAGAAAAGAACAACAAAAATCGGAGAATTTGTTATTAAATATTTTGCCGAAAGCAATTGTTGAAGAGTTGAAACAAACACAAAAAGCGACGCCGATACAATTTGAGCAGGCGACGTTTCTGTTTGCCGATATTGTCCGCTTTACTCCCATGTCGAGCGCTATGCCTCCTGGGGATGTTGTCGATTTGTTGAACTTGGTGTTTTCTAGCTTTGATGCGCTAGCGCAACAACATGGAGTGGAAAAAATTAGAACGATTGGGGATTCTTATTTTTTGGCGGGGGGGATTCCCGTGGTGCGAGAAGACCATGCGGAAGCGATCGCCGAAATGGCGCTCGATATGCAACAAGCGATCGCGCGCTTTAGCTGGCCCAATCGCGAACCTCTCGCTTTGCGGATCGGTATTAACACCGGCGGGCCAGTAGTCGGCGCTGTAATTGGCACCCAGAAATTTGCTTACGATGTGTGGGGAAATGCTGTCAATCTCGCTTCTCGCATGGAAACTCAGGGACAGCCCGGATGCATTCAAGTAACAACCGCTACTTACGAACGTTTGCGACATCAGTACGTGTTAGAGAAACGGGGTGGGATCGCGGTTAAAGGTCAGGGGGAAATGACTACTTACTGGCTGATGAGTCGGAAGTAGACGACTTGACGCAACTCTCCCACAAAAGGCGATTCTTAACCCACGACATCCGCGTTAGGGCATTTTTGTGACTCTCAAACAACTTTACAACTCCGTCGATTAGAACTTTGGCGACTGTGGGATCGAACTCGGAAATAAAATCTACAGCCGTTATTTCTTCTTTGAAAAATGCTTTGGCGCGATTGCACTGACAGCGCATTTCTTCAAATCCCATCGATTTAACCATAAACGTCGCTAAGGGAGAATGTTCCAGATCGTACTTGGCACTCTTAGCGCGTCCCTTTTCTAATAAATTCATCACTTCCCTTTCCAGGTCGTTTTTAGGTTGATAGGCGTTCGCCACCAGGGGAATAAAATTTTCTAAACGCGGGCTATTACAATTACCATCAGGCATGTTGCCCATCATGATTACCAGGGGAACGTCCGGGCCAATACTCGAAGAAAGTGCTTCGATGAAGGCGATCGCAACGAGTTTGCTCCCCAAATAAAGCTTGGCAATTTCCAAGTTTCTCCTAGCAGCATTATCCCACAATTTGAACGCGCGATCGCTCGGTTCGCCTCTATACTGCCGGAAAATCACCTCTGGGCGCAGGTAATTCATAAAGCCTTCCATCTTTTGCAAGGCTGTGCGGTAATCGCGCACCGTGTAAGAACAATTGATCAGATTGTGATTGGTTTCCGGGAGTAAATTCCAAGTATTCGCTAAAAAATGGGCAGGATTGGGATGGGCGAAACTGGCGACATCTCGGTTGCTGACGCGCACGGCTTTTTTAACAGCTTCAGAGAGTTCTTCTTCGCTCAGGTTGAGGTTAAATTTGTCACGGGTTAGTTGCAAGCGTTCAAACAAGCGATCGCTCACAGTTGAGCCATCCTCCAAGGTTGACCGGAACGGGATCGTGGCTTCGATCCCGGCGACAATTTGAATCAGATGTTCTGGCTGCAAAAATCGCTCCAGCACTTTAACTGCTACCACCGCACTCAAAAATTCGTTTTGTCCGGCGAACGGTTGTAGCACTTGACCGGGTGCAAAGCCAAACACCGAGGCTACCATCTCGAACATCGGATCGGCAGGTAAGTCCAGAGGTTCGCGAATCACCAGCTGTCCTTTAACTTCTTTCGTATAAGGAGTAATGTAATAACTCAGTTGAAAATTAATGCTGCAATCGACTTGCACGTACACCAGATCGTGAAACAATGCGGCTAGAACTTCAATCGCATCTTCTGTCGCGCCGACCTTGAAAATGTGCTGTGGGGTGTGAAAAAATCGCCAAGGCCCGGTCATGGGTTGAACGATTAAATCGGTGATCGGAGCCAGTGAGTCTGGCTCTACCTTAGCCTGTAAGCGATCGCACGCCCACATTAGCCGCTCAGTGCATTTTTTATACGCCTGTTCGATATCCATCAATACCTCTCGCCCTTGATACGCTCCTGTTTTCTAGGATACTGTTGCTCACTCCAGAGGGAGTGGGAAGCTACAACCGAGCCATAATCTATGTTGGTGAAGAGTTTAGCGGTTGACGGCCTCAAGCTTGCCATAAAAAATTTTGCCGCGGAAGATAGTTTGCCAGATCTGTTCGTGTTGATGCGTGCCCTTCAAGCTATTGACCAGCGGCTTTAGAGTGCCAGACTTCGCCAGTTTTACACTTTTCTGCTTTCCCAAGCGTATTTATACCGTACCTCAAACCCTGCGATAATTCTTGCCAATATGGCGGTAACCAATTGCTGGTAAGGAGAAAATCGGCGCTAGTCCAATTTGTTTAACGTCAGCGATCGGGCGAACTCGACATTCTTTTTAGCTCCTTGGGCATACTATAACCAATCCCAGATGGCTTTTGCAATTACTGAGGGTGCAGATGACCGATCCGGTGCAGTTGCCCGCCTTTTTATTTTAGAACCCTGCCACGTCACCTACTTGGTAACGTTTCAGGGGGTGCGCCGTAAGCGCACGGCAATTGTAGTTCACTTGCTAGGATGCTCAAAGGCAGGTAGGAAAAGTAGGAAAAGTAGGAAAGGTAGGAAAATAGATTTAAAGTACGGGGGGGTTTTACCCATCAATCTATGGAACCACCTTACGGTGTGGGTAAAACCCATCAATCTATGGAACCACGAGATATTTGGTTAAAGTGTGCCCTTACTCGTTAAAGTGTGCCCTTACTCCCCCCATCTCCGCAAACCCTCGGACGACTACCCTTAGTCAAAATTGTTACCTTACAATTGCCAATCTGGTCGTCAAACGTCTCACCCGTTCCACCCTATGGCGATGTTGCGTCTCTTAGGCGAGAATCGCTAGTTTTATTTGTCCAGGAGTTTTTCCGATGTATGACCTGACAAAATTCACCTTGAGAGACATGGTTGAATGCGGACTGGCATTACGCCAGATGGGTGAGGGAGCGGCAAACATGGAACAAACCAGCAACAGAATTATCGAATATCTCTACCAAAACTTGATCGATCGACAAACGGGAGATCGATCCTGTGCCTTGGTTCGTTGCTTCAAAACCCACCCTTATGGGGAACTCGATGCCCATAGGCGCGAATACGCCCGCAGCATCTTGGCAGAGGAAGAACCCTCCCCGACGATGCAGTGCTTAACCCTGCTAGCAAGCGCCGGGGAAAAACCCCAATGGAACTCGATCAAAACATCCGCAGCACACAAAGCAATTCCCCTCAAAAGCGAAGAATTAGTCGAACAGTCGCCGATGATCTCCCAACTGATTCGGCAGTTTGGCTTAAATATCAGTACGGTAGTAGAACCCGATCCAAATCTGTTGCTGGAGTTCGAGCAAAAAACATTTAACGTATTTTACGTCCCCCAGGCCAAGGACAGCCCTTACATCCCCGCCCAAGACTCATTTGTGATTCCTTTTGGCATCGAGTCGGTACTGGGATTTGGAGCTGTATTACCTTCGGGCAATATATTTGCCATTATCGCGTTCTTAAAAGTCCAAATTCCCCGCAGCACCGCTGAAATGTTCAGTACCCTGGCGCTCAACGTCAAAGCTGCGTTTTTACCCTTTGTTGGCGGTGCAGTCTTCGAGGGCGCATCCCCATCTCCCGCGATTAGTAATGAGTGCAATCAAAAGCAGTTGGTGATAGATAGGACAAGCAAGACAAGTTCGATTCATCCTGCCGACCAAGTACAAGCGATCGCACCCATAATCAATATCAATAGCCAAAGCATCTCTGGGAATACTACTAGGGAGATTCAACAGCTAAAATCCCAGGTGGCAACCTTGACTCAGTTGCTCAACGTTTCCGAGAAATCAACATTAACTCAATCCGATCGCCTCGAACAAACCATCGAGCAACTCTCGCAAACACTCACACGTCTGCAAGCGACTCAATCCCAATTAATTCAATCAGAAAAAATGGCAGCCCTCGGGCAACTCGTTGCCGGGATTGCCCACGAAATCAATACCCCTCTGGGTGCAATTCGTTCCTCAGCGGGGAATATGAATAAGTTTTTAAGTCAAACCCTAGAACAATTGCCCGCAGTATTTCAATCCCTTTCCCCAGACCAAGCAGAGATTTTTTGGCAACTTCTGCACAGGTCAATCGCAGAAAAATTAATTTTATCTGCCAAAGAGGAGCGTCAATTTAAGCGCGGATTAATTCGCCAACTCGAAACCGAAGCTATTGATAATGCTTCTACGATTGCCGATACCCTGGTAGACATGAGAATTTATCGGGAAATAGACGAATTTTTGCCTTTGTTAAAACATCAGGATAGCCAGGTTATCTTGGACATTGCTTATAAACTTTCAGGCGTGCAAAGAGGCGTTGAAACCATCAACACTGCTACAGACTTAGCCTCAAAAGTCGTATTTGCCTTAAAAACTTATGCTCGTTACGACCGTTCAGGAGTGATGAAGCTGGCTAACATAATTGACGGCATAGAAACCGTGCTAACGCTTTATCAAAGTCAACTTAAAAAAGGAGTAGAAGTGCGGCGAAACTATTCCGAGCTACCGATGCTACTTTGTTATCCCGACGAACTGCATCAAGTTTGGAACAACTTGATCCAAAATGCCTTACAAGCGATGAATAATCAAGGAACTTTAATCCTGGAAGCAGTTTTATTAGAGCAGCAGGTCAAAATTGAAATTACCGATAGCGGGCCGGGAATACCGGAAGAGATTAATTCTGAAATATTTGAACCATTTTTTACTACTAAACCTCCAGGAGAAGGTACGGGTTTGGGACTGGATATCGTTAAAAAAATCCTGGAAAAGCATCGAGGAACAATCGCAGTCGAAAGCCAACCAGGACGCACAACATTTAAGGTATTTCTGCCAATTCAGCCAAACTAGGAGTGTGGGGAATGTGTAAACCAGTTATTGTATGCGTAGATGATGAAAAAATCGTTTTGCAGAGCCTCAAGGCACAACTGAAAGCAGCGTTTGGGGATGCATATCTCTATGAAGTTGCCGAAGATGGAAATGAGGCTTTAGAACTGATTAAAGAACTACAAGATGAGGAAATGAAAATTCTTTTAATTGTGTCGGATTGGTTAATGCCCGGTATGAAGGGAGATGAGTTGCTGATTCGCGTTCATCAGGCATTTCCAAACATTATTAAAATCATGTTGACTGGTCAAGCTGATGAAGAAGCGATCGCGCGCGCAAAAGAACAGGCAAATATCCATTCCTGCTTGTATAAACCTTGGGCTGAAGAAGAGTTAATCGCAACCATTCAATCTGCTCTAGCAAAATTATGACTCAACAGGTAATCATCTGTGTTGATGACGAGACAACTGTACTCAAAAGCCTAAAAACCGAGCTAAAAGAAGCCTTCGGCAACGATTACCTGATCGAAATTGCCGAAGGCGGGAACGATGCCTTAGAGTTAGTCCAAGAATTGCTAGAAGATGGGTATGAAATACCTTTAATTATATCAGATTATGTCATGCCCGATATGAAAGGAGATGAACTATTAAGGCACGTGCATCAGCTTTCTCCCAAAACTCTCAAAGTAATGCTTACAGGTCAGGCTACTATTGAAGGCGTTGCTAATGCAATCAAATATGCCAAACTTTATCGTTATATTACAAAACCTTGGGAAGCTCAAGATTTAAAATTGACCGTTACAGAAGCTGTTTATAGTTATCTTCAAGATAAAAAGCTGGCAGAACAAAACGCAAAGCTGCAACAAATGAATCAGGCACTTGAAGCATTAAACCGCGAACAAGCCGCACTGATTGTCAAGTTACACGAGAGCGAAAGTCGCTTGAGACAGTTCTTAGAAGCCGTACCCGTTGGCGTAGAAGTAATCGATCTCCAAGGTCAAGTTTATTTTATCAATCAAAGAGCGCAGGAATTACGCGGTCAAACAGCCGTAAATTCAGATCTTAATCCATTTTATATTGCCGGAACCAATCAGCCATATCCTTGGGAAAATTTACCGCGATCGCGCGCCTTAAAAGGCGAAACTTCAACGGTTGATAATGTAGAAATCCATCAAGTAAAGAAGATTATTCCCATCGAAATTTGGGGCACGCCCATCTACGATCGATCTGGCAATATTTCCTATGCCATTGTCGCCTTTCAAGATATCACCGAACGCAAAAAAGCTGAAGCCGATCGGCAAAAATTTATTGAAGAACTCTTTGAACTCAATGCCAATTTGGAAATCGCCCTAGAAAAAGAATCAGAACTAACCCGCGCTGCGAGTCGTTTTGTCCCAAATCAATTTCTCTCTTTACTGGGACATCAAAGCATTGTCGATGTCAAATTAGGCGAAGCAGTGCAGCAAGAAATGACGGTACTATTTTCCGATATTCGCAGCTTTACCACCATGAGCGAAGGTATGACTCCCCAGGATAATTTTAAATTTATCAATGCCTTTCTGTCGCGCATGGAACCTGCGATCGTTGAAAATAACGGCTTTATTGATAAATACATTGGCGATGCAATTATGGCGCTATTTTCTGGCAGTGCCGATGATGCGGTGAAAGCCGGTCTTGCGATGCTAAAAATGCTGAATGAATATAATACAACCAGGGGCAGACCAGGGCGCCCTACCCTACAAATTGGCATTGGTATTCATACAGGTTCTTTAATGCTGGGTACAGTAGGGGGATACTCCCGCATGGATGGTACGGTGATTAGCGATGCCGTCAACTTAGCTGCTCGCATTGAAAGTTTAACAAAAGAATATGGCGTATCTTTATTAATCTCTCAACAAACTCTGTCCCGCTTGCAAAACCCAATGGAACACAACCTCCGCTTCATCGATCGAGTCAAAGTTAAAGGGAAGTCCAAAGCTGTGGCAGTTTTTGAAGTATTTGATGGGGACGAGCCGCAAATTAAAGAGGGAAAATTAGCTACCAAATCTATGTTTGAAGAAGGTTTATTTCTCTCTTATCGACATTCTTTTAGGGAAGCAGCTTTATTGTTTCAAGATTGTCTGCGAATTAACCCGAGCGATACCATCGCTCAAATCTATTTGCAGCGATGTCAGCGTTAGCTTTTATACTTGCTAATTGCTAATGGCTAATAGTTCATCGGCAATTAACTATTAGCCATTAGCAGTTTACCCTATAGCAATCAAGCGAACGCGATCTGACCTTCTTTCGCTTGCACCACTAGGTAATCTACTGATACTACTCCTTGGCTTGATTATCACCTGAAGCTAACTTCGTAGGGAATTTACCTATAAATTTTTCTCACTTCCTTAAAATTAGAATAAAAGATGTGGAATTTACTTATATTGCTTGCCGCATCAGTTAACGGTTGCTGAAAAACTGTGGAATATACTTAGGTTAAGATTTTTTGCTTGGTTATCCTCAGCATTTATTAAAACTAATTGAAAAGCTAATATTCATATATTTGTTTATATACAAAATTAATATGTAAAAATATAAATGATAAAATATTTATGCTCAGGACTTACACACAGCCTTTATGGGAAGGGAGGGCATTATCTACCCGGGTATGGGTAGCGTCCAAGCAGGCAATTGGTGTAAGTCCTGTTTCTTTATTGATACCAATTTTGTTTATAGGTTCAGATCGGGCTATCCCATAAGAATCTTGAGTTTGTCGCAAATTTTTCTGAGCTTATGGGAAAAGCCTTAAAGCTGTCAGATGTTTATTTTAAAACAACTGACAACTTATATCATGTCCTTAAGCAATGGTTGTGTAACTGCTAATAGCTAATCGCTAATGGCTATTCTCTGGCAATTGGCAAGCTGGCAAGCTGGCAAGCGATCAATTAGCTATTAGGCATCCATACACTACCGATACCAAAGGACATGATATGACAAGATCGCCATTAATGGTTAGCAATTTAGTTTTAGAGCTTAGTAGAACTAGATCAAAACGCTGCTACTATCTAGACCAGATTATCTGCCGCAAAGAACTTGACGCATCTTCTGCATGTTAGCAGGCAAGTCCATGTGCATAGCTTGTTGGATAAACATCGAGGGAATGGGAATCAGAGGCGTTGCGGCTACGGTGTAGGTGAGCAAAGTGCCGCTACCGCAATCTTGTAGCTTTAAATCTGCCGAAAAATCGACAAAGCTGCCTTTTTCCATGCGGAATTGGATTTGTTGTTGCACTACCTCAATTACCCGCAGGTAGATTTCTACCTCGGCGGTGAACATCAAAAAAGCTTTTCGTGCCATTTGATACAGACGCTTGCCGCCAGAGGCCAAACTATCGACTGGGTGCAGCTCTTCGCTCTTAATTACATCGGGGAAGTAATGCACCCAGCGGGAGTAGTCAGTTAGCTGCTGCCAAGCGTGCGATCGCGCGATCGGTAGGTACATACTCGCGGTACAAGCGCCACCCCAAGCGGAATGCGATCGCGTTTGCAACAAAATCTCACCCCGCAGCAGGGCTGGATCGATCGAGTCGGAGGCAAAACGTACTGTCATCTGGCTGATTTAACTCCCTACTAACACCAATCGAGTTTAAGGTCGTAACGGTCTTTGACGATAACCCAAAGGTTACTACAGCTTCTATATTTCACGTTACCCACCTTAGTTAAAAAAACTGCAAAGTTTTGATGAAATCTCCAATAATTTTCTGCCTGACATTACCAAGATTGCTCTTTGCTACCACAGAAACTTTAACCACTTAGTTTTCAAAACTACTAATACCTATGCGGGCAAACTCGGATATTGGCTGTAATCTCGATCTCGCTATGGTTTTTTTTGAGTATTTCTGCTGATGCATCAAGTAGGTGCGGTATACTGGTGATTCTGTTCCCATGCCATAATGAGGTCGTAATCGAGCGGCTGGGAATCTTGCGGCGTGAGTAGTTCTCCTAATGACAATTCAATATTTGTGCGGTCTTTTTTCATCCTTTTGGGAGTCACGGTAGCTTATTGGCTGTTGAGAGGATTTGGACTGCGCCCGTTTACATCGCTTCCGGGTGGCATTATCTGGGTGTTGATGCTGCTTTGCATCGTTACGGGTATTTTGAGCTACTTGCAAGTGACTAGGTGGTAAGCGGCGATTCGACCCTCGGATCGCGTCCTGTATATTCAACGAGGATGGGAAAGAGGTGCAACGATGCAAAAATATGTATGCACTGTCTGCGGCTACCTGTACGACCCAGAGCAAGGTGACCCAGATTCTGGCATCGAACAGGGTACGCAGTTTGAAGATATTCCAGACGATTGGGTGTGTCCCGTTTGCGGAGCCGCCAAATCAGATTTTGAACTTTTAGAGCAATAGTCGATTTTTTGTGCAACCGTTGAAGATAGCAGTTATTGGGGGTGGGGCAGCGGGATTTTTTGGCGCGATAAGAGCTGCCCTTGCCAATCCCGACGCCATTGTCACTTTACTCGAAGCCGGACGGCAACCCTTGACAAAAGTCCGCATTTCTGGTGGGGGTCGCTGCAATGTCACCCATGCCTGTTTCGACCCGGCTTTATTGGTACAATATTATCCCAGAGGCGGAAAAGCTTTGCTAGGGCCGTTCAATCGCTTCCAATCCCGCGATACCGTTGCTTGGTTTGAGTCGCGGGGGGTGAAGCTCAAAACCGAATCGGATGGGCGCATGTTCCCGATTACAGATAATTCGGAAACAATTGTGGAGTGTCTTTACGAGACAGCTAAGGAACTCGGGGTAAAAATTCGCATTGGCTCGCCCGTAGTTGGCGTCAAGGTACAGGAGCAATTACCCATTACCCGCAGATTTGAGATTGAGTTGAAAGCGGGAGGAAGTTTGCAGAGCGATCGCATCCTCCTCGCCACTGGCAGTAACCCCACCGGCTACCAAATTGCCCAGTCATTAGGACACCACATCGAACCGCCAGTCCCTTCTTTGTTTACCTTTAACATTAAAGATAAAAGACTAGAAGATTTAGCCGGTGTTAGCGTTGATAGCGCCCGCTTGCGATTGCTTGTTGCCGGTAAAACCGCTTTAGAACAAACCGGCGCATTACTCGTCACTCACTGGGGTTTAAGCGGCCCAGCAGTACTGAAACTTTCGGCTTGGGGTGCTAGATTGCTCCACGAGTGCAACTATCAAACAACACTCGTAATCAATTGGCTACCGCAATACAATCGGGAAAATTTACACCAACAACTGCTAGCCGTTAGATCCCAGTTAGCGCGCCGCCAAATTGCTGCTAATTGCCCAGTTATGATACCGCGACGCCTGTGGCAGCAATTAGTTAGTTATGTAGGTATCGATCCAGAACAAAAATGGGCCGAGTTATCTAACAAAGTGCTAAATCAACTGATTCAAGAACTTTGCGAAGGTAAATATCAAATTCAAGGGAAGGGCGTTTTCAAGGAAGAATTTGTTACCTGCGGCGGCGTTAGTTTAAAGCAAGTCAATTTTAAAACAATGGAAAGTCGGATAGTACCGGGTTTGTTCTTTGCTGGCGAAATTCTCGATATCGATGGCGTTACGGGTGGATTTAACTTCCAAAGTGCCTGGACAACTGCATGGATAGCCGGACAGGGGATTGCGAGTTGGGAGTAGAGGCAGGGCGCAATCGGCATTTAGCGTTATAGCGGATTGCAAGTAGAGCGCAGCTGTGTGCAGGCACCCT
>DNGJ01000158.1:0-9591 GCA_003486305.1 Cyanobacteria bacterium UBA11371 | reverse complement strand
GTGTGCAGGCACCCTTAAGGGTGCCTGCACACAGCTGCGCCAAAAGGCTGTACCTGACTCGAAAAGCAATCTGCTGTAAATCTAAACATTCAATCTTCAATTTACCTCTTGCAAAAGTCCTTTTGAGAGGGTTTGAAGGGCGGCCTCGTGTCGCCCACCCCACAAGAATTTTTTTGGTTTTGTGGGGTGGGTAGTATTGCCCGCCGCCCAGCCGCGTCAAATATTTTTGCCAGAGGTAGAGTTTGCCATCGAAAATCTGAAATCTGAAATCTCAAATCTAAAATTTGACTAGCGAGAGATGGGCGGGACGCGGGCGGGTTCTCCCGTACTGCGGCGGCGGCGAATCGTGTCAGTTGTCTCGGTTTGAGATTCTCTCCTTTGAACCCGACGGCGGAGATCGCGCAACTCATTGTCCGTTTGTTGGATCGGTTGGACGCGAACCGGATTGAACGGTGGGGGTGCAGTCCGTCGATTGAAGTCCCGTTGTTGGTAGGTGGGTGAGAATTGCGGGATGCGGGCGGGTTGGATTGTGCTTCTCCTGAAGCTGGCTTCCTCGCTGCGCTCAATTTGACGGCGGATCTCGCTTAACGAGTCTCCACTGGAGAGGCGATTTGTCCAAGTGCGGAGTCCGTTTGCATCGGCTTCGCGCCCCAAAACTTGGCGATAAATTTGGTTAACGGCTGCCCTTGCTTCGGCACTATTAGCAATATCGCGGCGGATATCGTTGAGGGAACGACCTTGTTGCAAGACTTCGCTCCAAGTTCTCCACCCTTCCCGATCCGCATCGCGCCCCAGAACTTCTCGATAAATCCGGTTTATATCGTCGTAGCTATAGCGTCGCCGGTAATATCGGTTGTTGTTGCCATACCCATAATACGGGTTATTCCGATAATACGGGTCATACCGATAATATGGGTCATACCCATAATACGAGTCATTTCGATAATACGGGTCGTTCCGATAATACGGGTCATACCCATATAATTGCGCTAATACTGTTCCTCTCACGTTGGCATTGGTGATATTGGCACGATCGAGAGCAGCACCCCTTAATTCGGCTTGTTCTAAGTTGGCTCCGCCCAGATCGGCACCCCGGAGGTCGGCTCCTTGGAGGTTAGCATTCCTGAGATTGGCACCCCGGAGGTCGGCTCCTTGCAGGTTTGCCTCTCGCAGGTCGGCTCCTTGGAGGTTGGCATAGCTTAACTGAGCGCCGCTCAAGTCGCATCTCCAGCACCTGTTAGTTTGCACCAGGCGTCTGATGTCTTGCAGACTAGCTGCGCTTGTGGGAGTTGCTAATCCGATAGCGATTAGCAGTGCAGTGGTGGTGAGAATGGGTAATTTCATCTTTGCGCCTCAACTTATTGCCATTTTGTTAGGCGGTCATATATAATTTTATGTCTTTGCTAATGACGCTGGCATCCTGCGGTTGGTTCCTGGGATTTGGTTAGCTTGTTTATTAGCGAATGCGTCTGGCTTCTTCGCTGCGTTCGATTTGGCGGCGCACCTCGTCGAGGGAATCTCCATTGGCTAAGCGATCGCTCCAAGTTCTCAACCCCTGGCGATCGGCATCGCGACGCAAAATTTCGCGATAAATGCGGTTAATGGCGTCTCTAGCTTCGCTGCTGTTGGCAATTTCGCGGCGGATATCGCGCAGGGAACGACCGGAATTTAAGACTTCGCTCCAAGTCCTGAAACCCTCGCGATCGACTGGGCGTCCCAAAACTTCCCGATAAATGCGGTTAATCTCATCCCGACGCCCGGAACCGATCCGTCTGTCGTCGCGCCAACGACTCCCCCGCTCGAGATCTGTACCGTCGAGAATCGCACCATCGAGGAAAGCATTTCTGGTATTAGCATTTCTCAGCACCGCATCCCGCAGGTTGGCATTTGTGAGGTTGGCACCTTCGAGATCGGCACCCCTTAAATCTGCTTGCTCGATGTTGGCGCGCCTTAATCTAGCGCGCCGCAAGTCTGCATCTCTCAAATTGGCATTCTGTAGGTTAGCATTGTCCAAATTTGCCGCCCGGAGTCTAGCGCCGGACAAGTCTGCACCTTCGAGATCCGCGTCATTCAAGTTAGCTCCTTCCAAATCCGCATTCCGCAGATTAGCGCCTCTGAGGTCGCATCGCGAACATTCACCAGAGTCTAGCAGTTGTCTGAGGTGTCGGCGATTAAATGCATTTCCCGGATCTGCTAAACCAAGGGTAACGAGTAGTACTGTAGATGCCAAAAGTCCAAGTTTCATTTTATCCCCCTCAACGCACCTATATGTGCGTGCGGTGTTTACATTTATCTTGACGCTTTAAGATCGGTTTTTGATTCCAGCTTCTGGTTCCTCCACCCGGGTGAAAAAAATTTAAACCCGGAATGGTTCAACGGCGGGGGGATAGCCAATTGGTAACACTAAATCCAGATTCGGGTGGGGACGGGGAATGACATGGTAGGAAAGCAAGGGCGATTCGGTGCTATCGATGTTTTTGGCAGCTTCTATCCCTGCTGTAACGGCAGTTTGCACCTCGGCGACATCTCCTCGGACAATGACGGTGACGTAACCGATATCGATATTTTCGTAGGCGACAAAGGTAACGCGGGCAGCTTTTACCATTACATCTGCGACTGCGGATACAGCTGGAATTCCCAGCACCTCAACCATTCCAAGTGCTTTGGTCATTTGTTAGATAGCTTTGCTCCTGTTGCTTAGTGTCGTCATTAGTCGCATCCTACTAAAATTTTTATATTCTCTAAAACTCGGTTGCAGTTCCAAATCTAGATCTTTAGTAAAGCGATCGCAAGCAATGATAAACAACGAGTGGCTTTTGAGTATAGTTGTCTTTATTGTCGGTTTTATCCTGACCTTGCTGGTCTTGGGCAACTTTCAAACCGCATTGTTAGCAGGACTGTTAGCCGTCCCTGCTGCTTTTGCGGGGTTGATCGCGGTGAATATCCAGCGCCGGATTGCCCAAAAACGGGTGTTAACGGCGCTACAGGTGGAAATTCGCCAGATGGAAACATGGAAATACCAGTTGCAGCAAGATTTGTGGGCGATCGCCAATCAATCCGACCAAATACAAGAACAAATAAACTATCGCCAAAACCAGTTAAATTGGCTGCAAGTTCAAATCGGGGAGAAACAAAAGTACAAGCAGGATCTAACCTTGGCTTTGATCGGTTTGGGTGAAGATAAGCGCGTTGTGGAGGAAGCTATTTATCATCTGAACCAACAGAAAGAAGAACTGGATTTAGCCGTGCGATCGCTCAAATCCCAACATTACAAATCCGAAACCACCAAAAACGAATTGCTCGCCGCCCTTCAGCATTTAAAAGAAGAAATTGCCTTTCAAAAGACCGAAAAACAACGGTTGCAGGAAACCATCGATTTTCTGCGGAGTCAATTCCACGAATGGCAAATGGAAGACATCGAAGTCCACGACATCACCCCCCCAGTTGAAGAAGTAACTTCCCCCGAAACTCAAAAACTGCTAACCGCAAGGGATGACGATCGATCCGACGCAGATTTAGATGCAGAATGGGCAGAGTTTGTCGCGCAATTAACTTACCCAGAACTTGAGGTACTCAAAGCCATCGTCGAGCAAGAAAATCCAAACTCCACAATTAAAAATATTGCCGAATCCAATATAACCATGCCCGAATTGCTCATCGATGCTATTAACTCTCGAGCGATCGCAACGCTTGGTGATATAATTATCGAACCCGGTACGGATGCGCCAGCGATCGCCGATCCGGAATATTTGGAAACAGTCAAAAAAGTACTCCAAATCAAGGCAGTTTCACAGTAGGGGCACGGCGGGAAAAATATTATGTACAAGGGAAGATTTTATGATTGCCGTGCTTACCCAGGGTGAGACACCCGGTTTCACAGTAGGGGCACGGCGGGAGAAATATTATGTACAAGGGAAGATTTTATGATTGCCGTGCCCCTACAAGCCGTGTCAAACCCACAATTTTTCATAGAAACCGGGTTTCTTTGCGCGTTACTTCAATCTAAAATCTAAAATCTAAAATCTAAAATTCCCCTATGGCAAAGCCTAAGATTCCTAAAAGAATTTCTACCGCCCTCATCAACTCCTTGAGTGCGGGAGTTGTGCCAAGAATTGGCTTAGAAAACATTGCCGTAGGTAGAGAAAAAGAAATCGCCGCGCTTTGGCAAGATTTGGAAAATATCGCCGCTGGCGGTGCAGCATTTCGCTTTGTTGTCGGACGTTACGGTTCTGGCAAAAGTTTTATGCTGCAACTGATTCGCAACCAAGCAATGGAAAAAAATTTTGTCGTCGCCGATGTTGATTTATCCCCCGAACGCAGACTAGCAGGAACCGAAGGACAAGGCATCGCCACCTATCGCGAATTAATGCGAAATCTTGCTACAAAAACTCATCCCAATGGCGGTGCTTTAGCGCTAATTTTAGAACGATGGATTAGTGGGATTCAAACCCAAGTCGCCCAAGCAACCGGAATGCGCCCAAACGATAATGGCTTTGACGACGAAGTAGAAGCTAAAATATTAGCCGCAGTTAAAAATATTGAAGGATTAGTCCACGGATTTGACTTTGCCACCGTCGTCACTGCCTATTGGCGCGGATATCGACTCGATGAAAGCGATAAAAAAGATGCCGCATTGCGGTGGTTGCGGGGAGAATTTGCCACTAAAACAGAAGCCAAATCCGCCTTGGGAGTGCGGGTGATTATTGATGATGAAACTTGGTACGATTATATCAAATTATTTGCCAAATTTGCTGCGGATATTGGCTACAAAGGATTTTTAGTGTTATTCGACGAAGCGGTTCATTTGTGGAAGATTACCCATGCAGTATCTCGCCAGAACAATTACGACAAATTGCTGGCAATGTTTAACGATACGATGCAGGGAAAAGCCGAACATCTCGGCATTATTGTGGGGGGAACGCCGAAATTTTTAGAAGATCCAAAGCGGGGAATGTTTAACGACCCCGCATGGCAAAGACGCACAGCCAAAAGCCGTTTTGTGCAAGCCGGTTTTCAGGATACTTCGAGTCCGGTGATTCAATTAGAAAGTTTGACACAGCCCGAAATTTTGATGCTGTTGCAAAGGTTAGCAGATGTTCACGCCACTCACTATGGAAGTGAAAAAAAACTCACCCAAAATGAATTTGAGGAGTTTCTGCAAGAAATTGTCAATCGCTTGGGTGCAGAAACATTGCTAACGCCGGGAGAAATTGTGCGGGATTTCTTGAGCGTTTTGAATATCTTGCAACAAAATCCGGAAATGTCTTTAATTCAGCTAATTCACGGTGCTGGTTTGCCGCTTTCTTCAGCTAAGAAAACCCAGGTGGATGAAGATGGGGAAATAGCTGAGTTTACTTTATGAAATCATCAGGAGGAGCAGCTTGAGGTAGAACGGGAACTTCATCATCTGGAATGGGAATTGGTACGCCTAAAAGCCTCCTCGCATCTGCTTCTGCCATTTTGCGGTCGTGTTCATTGTTGAATTGACCTTCATCTAGTAGATAGTCGCTGCGTGCGGCTTCATCTTGCGTTGGCTGATTGCCATTTTTCCATCTGTACCTAAAGTCCATAAAGCGATCGCTCCTTTTTGCAAGCGATTTTATTAGTTCAACTTTAAGCTTAGAGTTAGATGGCAAGTGGCACTTCTATAGTTAGGAATATTGTGCGGGAGTATCTGCCGATTAAACTACCTCAATCGGCATATTACAATAGATAGAGATAGCTAAAATTTCTATGACCAACGATGCCTTTAAACGACTCGCACCCTTCATCCAAGAATACATCTACACCCACGGCTGGACTGAATTAAGATCTGTCCAAATTGAAGCCTGTCGCGTTATCTTTGAAACCGACGCACATCTATTACTAGCCGCAGGAACAGCATCGGGAAAAACCGAAGCTGCCTTTCTTCCCGTCATCACTTTATTGTACGAACAACCCGCTACAAGCATCGGAGTTTTATATATTGGCCCGATTAAAGCATTAATCAACGACCAATTTGAGCGGTTAAACGACCTATTAAAAGAAGCAGAGATTCCAGTATGTTCCTGGCACGGCGATGTAGCGCGCAGTCGTAAAGAAATATTCCTCAAAGATCCGAGAGGAATTTTGCAAATTACGCCCGAATCTTTAGAAAGTTTGTTAATTAATAAAGCCGAGACAGAACTAACTCGTTTATTTAGAAATTTACGATTTATAATTATAGATGAAATACATGCATTTATGGGAAGCGATCGCGGCACACAAATCCTCTGTCAGCTAGCCCGTTTATCCAAATACGTAAAACAGCCACCGCGTCGAATCGGCTTATCAGCAACCCTGGGGGATTATTCATCCGCTGAAACTTGGCTGCGTTCCGAAACAAATCGACCTGTTATCACTCCCGAAGTTAAAAGCAATCAACGAAAAGTACACCTAGCCTTAGAACATTTCTATATTTGCGAGCAAAAGCACCCCGCTACAACTCGTTCCCAGGTTCAACCTGGGAACGAAATACTAGAGGCTCCGCCTCGGCTAACTTCTAATGTAAAATCACAGCATTATCAATATATTTTCGATCGCACAAAATCGCGCAAATGCCTAATATTTACCAACAATCGCACCGAGACCGAAGCCGTTATCGCCAACTTGCGTCAAATAGCCGCTGATGAAGGACACCCCGATATTTATCACGTCCATCACGGAAGCATAGCAGCCAAATTGCGACAAGCAGCCGAATCAGCAATGCGCGAATCTGATACACCCGCCGTCACCGCTGCAACAGTAACCTTAGAAATGGGAATAGATATCGGACAATTAGAAAGAGTAATTCAACTAGATGCACCTTTTTCAGTTTCTAGCTTTTTGCAAAGATTGGGACGAACTGGGAGGCGCGGCGCACCTGCGGATATGCGATTTGTTTGTACTGAAAATGAACTATTAGGAGAAGAATCATTACCCGAACGAATGCCTTGGCAACTTTTACAATGCATCGCGATTATTCAACTTTATTTAGAAGAACGCTGGATTGAACCCATAAAACCCGTTCAATATCCTTTAAGTTTACTGTACCATCAAACCATGAGCATTTTAGCGGCGATGGGAGATATTTCACCCGCAGAACTTGCCGCGCAGGTGCTAACTTTACCGGCATTTCAAGCAATGGATTCAGAGGATTACAGGCAATTACTGCGGTATTTAATTAGCATCGACCACATTCAACAGACAGAACAAGATAAACTGATCGTCGGTACAACTGGGGAAAAGATTGTGCGGTCTTTTCAGTTTTATGCTGTCTTTTCAGATACGAAAGAATACGTCGTTAGAGATGATTCGATGGAAATTGGCACGATTGTAATGCCGCCAACTCTGGGAGGCAGGTTTACCTTAGCTGGTCGAACTTGGGAAGTAATTGATATGGAACCAAAAGCGAGAACGCTTTGGGTGAAGCAAGTTGAAGGAATTGCTAATAGTGCGTGGCAAAGTAGAAGCAGTAGCAATATTCATACTAAAATTTTAGCGCGAATGCGGCGAGTTTTGTTGGAAGATGTGGAATATAGTTACTTGCAAAAGGGTGCTAAAGAGCGATTAAAAGCCGCTCGGCAACTGGCGCGAATTAATCAAATAGATCTAAGTAATACTATCCTTTTAGAAGATAGAGTTTATTGCATCTTTCCCTGGATGGGAACGGTGGCTTATCGCACGCTGGAAAGATGGCTAAATTTCTTTGGTAGGGAAGCTTTGAATATTAGAAGTATTGGCGGTGCGAGTCCTTATTTTATGACGGTTAAACTGGGGAAAGGTAAAAATGAATCTTTTCCAGATGAACTGGTTAAGCTTTGCAATCGAGAGATTTCGGCGCTTGATTTGGTGGGTGAAGCAGAAGCGCCTAAGTTACAGAAGTATGATGAATTTATTCCGAATAATTTGTTGAGGAAAGCGTTTGCGTTTGATTATTTGGATGTGGGAGAAGTTAGGAAATGCTTTTGCGATGACGGCTTTGATTGAGAATTGGTAATTAACAACCTTAAACCTCGCGATCCAATTCACTCAACACATCAGCTAAATCTCTTGAACCATGCAACACCCGCAGAATTTCAATGGTTGTTTCTTGGATGCGATAAAAAATTAAATGCTCCTCAAATTCTCGAATTCTCCACTGGCGTACTTCACCCAAACGAGACAAAACCAACTGCGTCACTTTACCAATTCTAGGCATTGTGGCTAGCTGAGCAAACGTCGTCTCGGCTGCTGACAAAAACCTCACTGCGGCGTCGGCGTTGCCGTTAAGCAAAATGTATTCTGCTTGTTGTCTGAGGTCTTGTTCTGCTCGATCCTTGATAATCAGTCTATAAGTCATGTTTCTGGAAACTCCGAAGCTTTTGGAGAATGACCGCTCAGCACAGAGTCTCGAAGCTGCTGCCAAAATTCTGGCGTCACTTCTCTGCTATTCTCAGAGTTTAATCCTTCTAGTAACAACGTTTCCAGCTTTTCCTGCGCGCGCCGTTTTTGATCTTGGCGCACCAAATGCAAGAAATACTCGCTGACGCTGCTGTAGCCGCCTGCGGTTAATTGCTCTTCAACATAGGTACCGATCTGATCTGGGAGAGAAATTTGGATATCCATATATTTGCGATCGCAACGCTAGCTTTATTGTAGAAAAATATAGATGCGATCGCTTGTGCGTTGTAGTTTTTAGGTCAGTGATTATTTGGAGGTAGCAGAAGTTAGAGAGAATATTAGAGGTTGGTGCTAGTTATAAAAGCGATCCCCCCAAACCCCCCTTCCCAAGGGGGGCTTAAGAGTTAATTCGCAACTATTCGCTGTTCTCGACAGGTACGCTCGTAAGCAGCATGTAAATCTACAGGCAAACAAATTTCGCCATGCAACCATAATGGTAGCGTTGGTAGCGCTTTGCCTATACCGATTTCTTTTTGCCAAATATCAAGACTCGGCTGTCCGTTTCGCTCTATGGGTCGATAGGAAACAGCATAGAGATCTGCATTCAATAATAAGGCATTGTCCCCAACTAAGCGCGTCAGCAATTCGTCGTGAAGGTTCGCTTTTCGTCCGGTGACGACATCAATAATAACCAGTCCAATTGCTTGCCGTAAGTAGGTTTCGCATTTAGAGACAAATGCATTTCGATGCTTGGATCGCTCTTTGTTGGCAGGGCTGACTAATTCAATTGCGCCTGCTAGAATTGGCCCTGCTTCTGTATTAAAAATGCCGATCTCTACGGTTTCAGTAGTTGGGAGAAAAGGTATAGTTTGGTCGGGGAGTGGCGGTGTCCATTGGTTGTAGGAATTGGTGGGTATTTCAATTGCGCCTTCGCCATTTGTTGGTTCTTCAAATGCGGCTACATCTATTTCGATGCCAAACTGTACGTTGGGTTCTGCAAAGTAGTTGGCTGGTAATTTTTGGTTTAATTCAGAGGCAATGTATGTCGCCCAGGCGTTGTGAAAGGCGTGCCAGTGACGGCGGATGCTTAGGGGTGGATGGAAATGATCTTGGAGTAGCATATTGTTATAAGTAGAGCGGTATAAATAGACTTGAGAGCGGTATAAATAAACTTGGCGGGCGAGACGCCCACCCCACAAGAGGGATGGAAAT
>DNGJ01000079.1 GCA_003486305.1 Cyanobacteria bacterium UBA11371 | reverse complement strand
CAGGATGCTAATGTATGGTCGCGCCGACTAACTCAAACCGACCGGATTGTTTATCTTGTCAGTGAAGATAGAATTGAGTTTTTACAGGCTAGATATCACTATAGCGATCGCTAGTGCTATTGACAAAATGCCCCCAGGTTGAAACCTGGGGCTATACAAACCAAGTCCGCCTGCGCGGACTTTATTAACCCGCGCAGGCGGGTTTTGTTTGTGTAGCTGCGAATTCTATTCGTTGGGGGTTTTGGGTGGTGCGACAGTGTCAAGCATGTTTTGTTTGTATACCTGTAAATTTACTTACTGAATATTTAATAGCATTGTTTCAGATTGGGTAATTTTTGGGATTTTAGGAGCGATCGCGCTGTGTCATCATACTGGGGTCAATAACCGTCGAATTTGGAAATCAGAAATACAATGACTTCTCCAGCACTATATACACAAACAAAGTGCAATATTAATGGCAAAGAACAGTCCGGAAAAGTTATCGCTGTAGCTACCTACTTCGATCATCGCAAAGTCTGCTTTCTAACTGAAGGTCAAGCAATAGGAGAATGGGTTTCAGAGTCAGCACTGATACCAAATTGGTCTCCCAGTGAGCAATTAACTAAAGATATTAAACCATATATGCCCGCTAATAAAGCGACAACATTTGAGGTAAAACAAGATATTCCTAATGCTGAAAAAGAAGCCAAGACTGAAGCAGAACAGGATATCCATGCTTTAGCTAAATTTGTTGCAGATACTCAGAAGGCCATACAGAATAAAACGGCGCAAGATTTCAAACAGTATTTAAGTTATTTGCAGAAGCTCAAAGTGTAATAGAACAAAAGACACAAGCCACAGTGAAGTCTTTGCAAGATACTGACAAACAGGCGCGTGAGTGGCTTAACCAAGCAACTAAAGGAATAGGGGAGCATGTAGTGTCTCCTTTAACAAAAACCTTAACTGATTATGGGAAATTTTTCCTAGATATAATTGTGAAAATTATCAACAATCTTGATATAAATAAAGCTAAGGAAGCTGTGAAAAAGCTTAAGAAAACCTATCCACATGAACAACCACGAGAGATTGCTAATCGCCTAATTCAAGAAAAAGCTATTTTTGCAACAATAACTGCTTATACTGGTGTTGGGCCTAAGACTCTGAATACTCTGGTAGAAATGGTGTGTCAGATTGCTATGTGTTACGGTTTTGAAGACTTAGATTCACCGGAAAAGAAGGGAGAAATATTGGTAATTTATCTCATAGCCTTTAGCATCAACAAATTAAGAAAGCGCGTTCTTGAATTTTTGGAAGCTTGCACAACTATTTCTGCGAAAGTACTTGACCCAGCCACCACTTTAATATTGTTCCAAGCAGTAGGTTATGCAGCTCGTGAATTTTACGAGGCAAAGTCGAAAGCAAAATCATTCATAGAGTTAGGAAAAAAAGTCGAAGCCTACTTAGAAGAAGCTATCTCGGAAATGGCGGCTGTAGAAAAAGTTGTAGATCAAGCCGTTTCCATGAAAGAGCAGCTAGTATTAAGTTAGGACTACACAAAGCGCTCCCTATTTCCTCTTCTACAACGAGATTTGGTGATTAAAAGTATATATCCATCTCTAAAACAAGGGATGGATTTTTTGTAATTATTATTGCAGTTGGACTGTATTAAAAAAGTATCATATCAGTGGGAATGCGATCGCATATCCCCCAACTGCTACAAAATATACGAAATAATTGCTTAGATCAATTTCGCTTGGGACTCACTTCAAAAGCCAATTGAGAGCCATAAAAACAAACATCAAACTCTGAAAAAAAATTTACCCGTCCCAGAAGTAATGGAACTTCATTAGATTCTGACCAAGCAAAAACCAAATTAACCGGATTAAATTCACCAACTTTAGCCGATACAAGCAACCCACGCGCCGGAAATTGAGCCAGATTACCAGTTAAGATAACAGATGTTGTTTGCTGCTCCCAAATAGCACCCAATTGCAGCCCAACTTCATAGGGCAAAACGCTAACGCTCCCCCCTGTATCCAACAATCCAGACACCTCTAACCAACGATTCTGATAGTTCAAAGTTATCGGTAGGTACGGTACGCGGATTGTTGCGCCCACTTCGTTGCGTCTTTCAACAAAAGGAAATCTTGGTGCATTAACCATTATTATGATTCTGAGTTTTCTGATGTTCTTCCAACATTTTTTCTAGTACCTGGGCAGCTTCAAAAGCGTCATATGGCGACCAAACTTCATAAGTTCCTCCATTTTTTAGCTGCTTAAGAGTTTCTTCTTCAGCAATTTCAGAGGATAAAAAATCTATAACCCGCTGCTTATCTTCGCGGGATAGTTCTTTGAGGATTGGCAGTAATTCCGTCAAAAGCATAAAATTATGTGGATATTTAACGACAGTACTCTATGCAGCTATATTACCACAATAATTACAAATGCGTGTGGCACAGATAAACCATACCACACACAAACTGTTAACTACTCAAAGCGCGTAAAAATCGCTGCAAACTCTTGAAAACTCCAGGTTTTTTAGGCTGCGTTGCTGCCTCAATGCTGGTATTTGTCTCGCTGGTAGTTGGCGAAGTTGCTTGGAATAAAATGCGGTCTAATTCCTCGCCAGCGGGTCTTTTATCGGCTTCGGCAATTAATTTATAATCGTCGCCAACTTCTAACCAAACTTGCCACGGGGAAGGATAGCAACGAAATACGGCAGCGCCTTCTAATGGGCGGATATAGTAACAAGATTGCAGGGTTTTGATGAACCGTTCTCGCAATTGCCTTGCCGCATATCCAATCCCTACAATTGCCGCATCTTCTAAGCGGGGAAGCAACATCACCACGGGGCGTCCTTCAGCGGCGTTGCACAATTTTTCCACTTCGCCAACTTCTACCGCACTTGGTTCGATCAGCAAGAATACTTCATCTTCGGGTGCCAATTTTTCCGCGATGGGAGTTCTACCAGTGCCGATGTCGTCGATTTTAAACGATTCAGGTTTCCAATCGCGGCGGGCGAGGGCAGCAGCACCTGTATCGGGGAAGAATACTTTTAGTTGCATTCCCTCAAAAGTTGGCAGGAATTGTTCTGCTATCGGCATCGCTTTGAGTTCGGGATATACAAACTCAACGCACAAACGGGTGTATCCATCAGCAAGTGCCGCTTTTGTCGCTTCGCGAGCTTGCGCGATCGCATCTTCTAAGGTTTTAGGTAATTGGGTCATTGTTTTGTTATCTGCCTACATTAATAAGGGTAATGGGTAATTGGTAATTGGTAATTGGTAATCGCTAAAATTCTAGGTGTAGTCATCGCAATTTTACCCAGCTTTTTAGATTAGATTTTCGATAATGCAGGTTCTGGCATCAATCTTGCCAAAACTTGCTTTAATACCATCGCCGTCCAGTCAATATCTGCTGCTTCTGTATGGCGTCCCAAAGTTATCCGAATTCCGCCTTTTGCCACGTTGGAATTGTATCCCATTGCTAGCAAAATCGGACTGGGATTGAGTTTTCCACTGTTACAAGCAGCACCGGCACTAATACCAATTCCCGCTAAATTCATCTGACGCACAATTGTTCTGCCGCTGAGTTGTTCCCCATCGGCATCTTGCAAGCAAAAACTGATGTGGTGAGGTAAGCGGTGCAAGCGGTGTCCGGTGGGGATTAATCTGGGCGTATCCGCGAGCAGATCGAAGAAGCGATCGCGCAACCTAATCAATCTCGATGTCTCCGTTGTTACAATAGCCGCCGCCAGTTCCGCCGCCACGCCAAAACCCACGATATTCGGCAATGCTTGCGTCCCCGAACGCCAGCGCATTTCTTGTCCGCCGCCACCGAACAACGGCACCAATTCCACCCCCGGACGCACGTACAGCGCCCCCGACCCCTGCGGCCCATATATTTTATGACTCGAAAGCGAAAGTAAATCCACGGGTAACTGTCGCACGTCGATCGGCAACCTTCCCGCTACTTGCACAGCATCAGTATGAAATAACACACCTCTGCTCCGTGTAATCTCTGAAAGCGCTTCAATCGGTTGCAGCGTTCCGACTTCACTTTGACCAAAAATAATCGAAACTAGAACCGTATTCGCTTGCAAAGCATTTTCTAAATCGCCAGGATTCACCCGTCCCCAATTATCCACGGGTAAGCGGGTTACTTGCCATCCCCATTTTTCCAGCAAGCGCGCGGGTTCGGATACGGCGGAATGCTCGACGCTGGAGATAATAATATGTTGAGGTTGGTTGTAAAGTCGCGCCACACCCATGATTGCTAGGTTATCCGCTTCGGTTCCGCCAGAAGTGAATATAATTGACTCGGCGGGGGCGTTAATTAACTCAGCAACTTGCATTCTCGCTTGTTCCAACAAAGTTGCCGCCCGCCCTCCCCACTCGTGTAAGCTGGAAGGATTGCCCCACTGTTGGGTAAGCACATGGTGCATCGCTGCGATCGCTTCTTCACGGGTTGGTGTTGTCGCGCTATAGTCCAAGTAGATTTGCATCGGTTTTGAGGGGCTAGGGGCTAGGGATTTTCCTTTTCTATCTTCTCTCTTAGTTGTGCTTCTCGTAGTAGCCAGCGCCAAATACTACTATTTTGATTACACATGTAGTACGATAGAACAGAGATCTGGGGTAGCGATCGCGTAGAGGTCAGATGAACAAACAGCCGCAGTCACCTGAAAATACACCGCATCAGGCATTAGTGCAACAGTTAGATTTAATGATTCGGGCGCGTTATCCGCTGCTGTACGTGGTGACGGCGGAGGAAGACCCGGTTGAGGAAGTATTATATCAGGTTGCCCACGAGCAGGAGCAGCGCAAATTATTATTTTGGGATATAGTCCGCGGGTGGGATGATAACGGTGCCGATAAAGGATCGGTAATGGCGGCGTTGGGGAGAATAGCTAAAGCCGCTGGGCAAGATTCTACTATGTTTGTACTGAAGGATTTGCACCCTTATTTAAGAATGCACTATCCTTACAGCGATAAGCATTCTCCGATTGTACGGGAGTTGCGGAATTTGGTGGGAAAATTGAAGACTTCGCGTCAAACTTTAATCCTCACTTCTAATGTTTTAGAATTACCCGCCGAATTGCGAGAAGAAACGACAGTAATTGATTTCCCTTTACCAGATGTGCGGGAAATTGATTACTTAATAAACCTGTTGGTAGTTCCCAGCAAACTCAAAGTTAGCGGATTAGCCAAAGAACAGTTAATTAAAGCTTGTCAGGGATTAAGTCGCGCCAGAATTAGTCGAGTTTTGGCGAAAGCTTTGGCGGCGAAGCAACAAGTAGACGATACGGATATTGCGCTGATCTTGGAAGAGAAAAAGCAAGCGATTCGCCAAACCGAAATCTTAGAGTTTTTCACCACCAAAGAATCCCTCAAAACCGTCGGTGGATTGGAAAATCTCAAACAGTGGGTGCGGATGCGGCAAGAGGCATTTACCGAAGAAGCCAGAAAATACGGAATTCCTAACCCTAAAGGCGTGTTACTTGTGGGAATTCAAGGCACGGGAAAATCGCTTTCGGCTAAAACGATTGCCCATGAATGGAGATTGCCTTTATTGCGCTTAGATACCGGGCGATTATTTGGCGGAATAGTTGGGGAAAGCGAAAGCCGCGTGCGCCAGTTAATTCAAATTTGCGAAGCCACAGCACCCTGCGTTTTGTGGATCGATGAAATCGATAAAGCCTTCGGAAATATCACCGCCGGATATGATGGAGATTCGGGAACTTCTCGGCGGGTTTTTGGTAGCTTGATTACCTGGATGCAGGAGAAAACCACCCCGGTATTTATCGTAGCGACGGCGAATAACGTGCAAATCTTGCCAGCGGAGTTGTTAAGAAAGGGGAGATTTGATGAAATATTCTTTTTAAACTTGCCCACAGAAAGCGAACGGCAAGATATATTTAAAGTCCACTTGCAACGCTTGCGCCCCAGTCGTTTGCGGGAATTTGACTTAGGATTGTTAGCCAGAAATGCCAAAAATTTCAGCGGTGCAGAAATTGAGCAGGTAATTATCGATGCCATGTATCGGGCATTTGGAAATAACAAGCAAGATTTCACCACCGTGGATATTTTACGGGCAATAGAAGAGACAGTACCACTGGCTGCGATCGCGCGTCACCAAATCCAAGAATTAAAACAATGGGCAGCCGAAGCAGGCGCGCGAACGGCTTCCAAAGATACTCACCTAGCGGAGGAATTAAAACAATACACAATTCAAAAAGGAATCGGGCCATTAGAAGTAGATTAAACTCACATCTTGCGCTTGTAGCCTACAGCCTAAAGGCTGTGGCTACACAAACAAAGTCCGCCTGCGCGGACTGGGAAAACTAACAGTTACAAAAGCCTGCTACGCCTTGCTTCGGTTGTGTAGCCCCAGCCTTCAGGCTGCGGGCGGGCGATCAAAGGCAAGATACCAATTGCACCAATAATCGCAAAGGATAATTAAAATAATGTCTCATTTTACCGCCATCAAAACCCAAATCCGAGACGTGAATGCCCTAGTAAAAGCCCTAGAAGATATCGGCTTCAAAGATAAAATTGAAATTCACCAAACAGCCCAAGGACTTTACGGCTTTCAAGACGACTTGCGCCCAGAAACAGCGGAAGTAATTATCCGCCGCAAATACCTGGGTGCAGCAAGTAACGATCTCGGCTTTAAAAAGCAAGAAGATGGCACCTATGAAGCAACGATTTCCTCCTACGATCGCGCGTACAATTATGGACAGCAATGGGTAAACGAATTAACCCAACGCTACGGCTATCACATGCTGATGGCAACAGCGCCCGCCCAAGGGTTTACCATTGAAGAAGAAGAAACTTTAGCAGATGGTACGATTCGGGTAGTTGTCGGACGTTGGGCGTAGGGAAAACCTAACCCCCCAGCCCCCTTCCCTGCAAGGGAAGGGGGGGCAAGAATGCCCCCCTCTCCTCGCAGGAGAGGGGGAACATTCTTACCCCCCTCTCCTCGCAGGAGAGGGGCTGGGGGAGAGGTCGATTTCAAATCTGAAATTGGAGAAATTATGTCGCATTTCACCACAATCAAAGTCCAAATCAAAAACGGCGAAATCTTGCACCAAGTCTTAAAAGAATTGGGGCATAAAGTCGAGTGCAATACCTTCGTGCGCGGATATCAAGGCGACACCACCGAGGCAGAATATGTCATTCGCCAGACAAATGGTTACGACTTGGGCTTTCGCCGCCGGAGTGAAAACTATGAACTCGTCGCAGATTTTTGGGGCGCGAGAATTAATCAGCAAGAATTTATTAATTCAATTTCCCAAAAATACGCTCACAAAACCTTAATGGCGACGGTACAAGAACAGGGTTTCAACATCGAAGACGAAGAAATCCTAGAAGATGGAACCGTGCGCGTAGTTGTAGGGCGCTGGGTGTAAAGAATTGCAGATTTTAGATTTCTGATTTCAGATTGAAATCTAAAACCTCATAATCGTGTAGGGTGCGTTAGCGCTAGCGTAACGCACCATTAATTTTAAATTCTATAGATAAAATAAATATTATATGGATCTATCCTATAAATCAGGGAAAAGGGAAAAGAAAAAGAGCAAAGGGCAAAAGAGCAAAAGGGTAGAGAAGAGTCCTCGCAGAAGAAACTAGAATGCGGCAAAACCCGAAGCCAAAGCTACGCGACATCCGAAATACCTGTCCCTATAGCCCAGCGCGTACCTGACGCGGTAGGTACTGCGGCAATAAACCGCATTGAGATTCCACGAACCTCCACGCTGCACTCGGTAATTAGAGTTACCAGTTTCCCAAGCACTTCCGTCACAGGGCGCACCGTTATAGTCACGGTGCCAAACATCTTGACACCATTCCCAAACATTGCCGTGCATATCGTATAACCCAAAGGCATTCGGCGGAAAACGGTACACCGGGTTTGTTTCCTGGCGGTAAAATCCCTTTGGTGCAGAACCATAGGGGTAGTTTCCGTTATAGTTGACTAGATCGGGGGTAATAGTTTCCCCAAAATGAAAAGGCGTTGTTGTCCCCGCACGACAGGCATATTCCCATTGGGCTTCGCTGGGTAGGCGATAATTTTTCCCCGTTTTTCGCGATAATTTGCCACAGAATTCGACGGCATCTTTCCACGATACATATTCTACAGGTCGTTTCCCACCCATGAAACTGGAAGGGTTATATCCCATCACCGCTTTCCACTGTTCTTGAGTGATGGGATATTCGCCGATAAAGAAAGGTTTGACGGTTACTTGATGTACGGGTTGTTCGTAAGATTTTTCCTCTGAACCCATCAGAAAAGTTCCACCTGGAATTAAAACCATTTCTAATTTAATTCCATTGCCCAAATCTTCTGTAAAGTAGCGGGCAGAGTGACGGCGACGGCTGTTTATTTTCCCAAAAGCATCAACTGTCACCACTTCAAATTCAAACAAAGGCAGAAATTCATCTAACTGCTGTTTTACTCTTGGCTTCTTTCTATCTTTAAGCAAGGAATAGGCAGCAAATTGCACCTCGATTGATTCATCTTGCAATGCTTGCAGCAATAAATCTAATCCTTTTTCTCCATACTTGAGAGCGTCAGAAAGCGCTTTTATGCGTTCTTCTAAAATTGAACTGGCGAAGCGTTTTTTTATTCCCTCAATTCCGCCTAAGACAGCAGCATTTATAGGCGGATTGTGTCCTCCCAAGACAGCATCGTATTCTTTGGGTTGATTGGGATTTTCTGGCATGATATTTTTATTGCTATATGAACAAGACTTACGCAGTTGGGACAGAAAGACCGAAACCAACATTGTAGGGGCGAAGTATTTGGGCGACTATCTGGGAAGC
>DNGJ01000161.1 GCA_003486305.1 Cyanobacteria bacterium UBA11371 | reverse complement strand
GCGCACCCCCTGAACGGTTACAGTTCTGTTGATAAAAAAATTGTGATGTAGATCCCTAATAAATTTGATTATTCACACGTTAAATATTGATTAGATTAACTTAAAAAGCCGATTTTACTCTCTCCTGTTTTTTGTTTCTAAGCTTACCTTATATAAAGTAGATATTTTCCAGGATAAACAACCATGTCTAAACCTCGAGGAACAGGCTTTTACCAGTCGCTGGGATTTCCCGAAGATGAAGCTGCTAGATATGCTGACATATTAAATAGACTCGAAAAAATAGATCGAGGAGAAAGGGCAGAGCCATTAACTGAAGATGAAAAAAAATTTGCTAGATACATAACATCAAAGATAAAATCTATGCTGGGGATTTAAGTCCTGTGTAGCGGCACCCTTAAGGGTGCCGCTACACAAACGAAGCGAAATGCTGTACCTAACGCAAGTTGCTAGTTACAAATATTGTCGGTTTGATCCCCCCTAACCCCCCTTAAAAAGGGGGGAACCGGATTCAAAGTCCCCCTTCTTAAGGGGGATTTAGGGGGATCTAAAATGCTTGACCTCATAACTAGCAACTTGAGTTACCTAGCAAGAAACCTAGTTTCTAGGTTGGTAAATCCTGGTCATAAAAGCATTGTGATTTAGATCGCTAATTAATTTGATTATTCACACCTTAAATGTTGATAAGGTTAACTTAAAAAGCCGATTTTAATCTTTCCTGTTTTTTGTTTATAAGCCTAGTCTATATAAAGTAGATATTTTCCAGGATAAAAAACCATGTCTAAACCTCGAGGAACGAAACTTTACCAACGGCTACTCGGACTTTCCGAAAATGACGCTGCCAGATACGCTGAATTAATCAATCGGCTTGAGAAAAAGGATAAAGGAGAAGAGGTAGAGCCTTTAACTGAAGATGATATAAGCTTTATGAATTATATAGATTTCCCAGTTAGTGTAAAGCTTCCTCGAGAGATTGATGCGATCGCGCGATCGCTGCCTAACAGTTCAGAGAAGTTGATGCAATGGATTATTGAAGGGATGGAGAGGGAAGGTTTGATTGGCTCGTGATATCTTAGCCAATTGCTAATGGCTAATTGCTAATTGCTAATAACTCAAGTTGCTAGTTATAAATATCATAGGTCGCTGGCATTGCTAATTGCTAATTGCTAATTGCTCATGGGAATATTTTTTGGTTGTGCCATTAGCCATTAGCCATTAGCTGCTATGCATGAGATAACTAGCAAATTGCGTTATGTAGCTCAAATAAGCTACCACATTTAAGCGTCACTAGAACAAGCGACTGTACGAAATTTTAACTCTTAGTTATAACTAAATTACCAAGAAATTTAGCTAGGGTTTGATGCACAAACTGATTGGCGATCGCTCAGCTAAATTTTCCCTAATAATATCATGTCCGGTTGCATCGGCATCGTGGGGGGGCGGGTTTATTAAGACAATTCGCTTGGTATCAAAGGTTTTTGGTAAAACCCGCCCCTACAACACTATTAAATATGCAAGTCCGATACAAGCGGACGTGATATAACTCGCTGATAAAACTAAGAGGTATATTATGCAAGCTCAAGAAACAGCAATCTCTTCCCCATCTTTTGATGTCCCAGAAACCGCTGAAGTCTCGCCAAAGTTCGTCAACCCCAGTAACATGTATACCTACCGCGCCTACTTTGGTACGTATAATGGCACGCTGGTTTATCGATTGAATTGGGGCATCATCACAAAGTCTTCCCATGTTTTCGTAGAAGCAAGCGAAGGCTTTATCGGCTCTGCCTGGTACACCGTTCATAATGTAGATCCGCAAGATGGCTACGTTTTGGTTCGGTTGACGGTAGATTGGGGTTCTCCGATTGATGTTTACATCGATTACTTGGTAATTAATGGGTAATTGGTAATTGGTAATTGGTAATTGGTAATTGGTTTTTTTCCATTACCTATTACCTATTACCTATTACCAAAAGATTTTTATGCCATTACCATGCCGCCATCGACGTTGAATACTTGCCCGGTAATATAAGCAGCAGCTGCATCGGCGGCGAGAAACCTTACCATTCCGGCAATTTCCTCTGGTTGACCAAAGCGTCCCAGAGGAATAAATTTGAGGATTTCTTCGGCTTTGACGCCGCTGGTCATGTCGGTGACGATAAAACCTGGGGCGACTGCATTGGCGGTGATACCCCGGGCGGCGAGTTCTTTGGCGACGGTTTTGGTAAATCCGATGACGCCTGCTTTGGCGGCGCTGTAGTTGGCTTGACCGGGGTTACCCATCAATCCGGAAACCGAAGTAATGTTGATAATCCGCCCGGATTTTTGCTTGAGCATGATTTTGCTGGCGGCGCGGGTGCATAAAAAGACACCCGTGAGGTTGAGGTCAATCACTGCTTGCCAATCTTCTGGCTTCATACGCAGTAAAAGCGTGTCGCGGGTGATACCTGCGTTGTTGACCAGAATGTCGAGGCGGTTGAATTTTTCCATTGTGGCGTTGACGAGGGCGTCTACCTGGTCGGCTTGGGAGACATCGGCTTGGAGCGCGATCGCATTCCCTCCAGCCTCTGTAATTTCTGCTACCACCTGTTCTGCTGCCGTACTGGAACTGGCGTAGTTGACGACGACGGTTGCGCCTTCGGAGGCGAGGGAGAATGCGATCGCGCGACCAATTCCCCGTGAAGCTCCTGTAACTAAAGCTACCTGACCCCGCAACCGCTGTTGACTCTCTGGCAATAATTCCATGCAAAAATCCTCTTGTAAAGTCTGTCATAGTTGTAGGGGCGAGTTGAACGAGATATTTCTTGGTTGGTGTAGGGGCGGG
>DNGJ01000531.1:4025-8286 GCA_003486305.1 Cyanobacteria bacterium UBA11371 | reverse complement strand
GCCCATTATAAAAAACTTCACTCTGTCGTTGCGTAGGGAGACGGCATCAGAGATAACAGAGACACAGATAACGTTAATCGTGCCGTGTCCCGGCTGATGATTATGGGTAATCTTAAGGACATGATATTATATCATGTCCTTAAGCATCGGCATCCCACGCGAGGGGCGGGTTTATCAACACAGTTCGCTATCGATCAAAGATTTTTGGTAAAACCCACACCGTAAGGATCGTTAACCATACAAGTAATTCTGGTAGGGGCACGGCATCCTTAAATTACTCGATTTTTTAAGATATTGTGGACGCCGTGCCCCTACCCCAAATAATGCGTAATCGACCGGACATAATATGACGCCAAGAAACCTCTGTCGCGGGTAATTCCTGATATATTTTTCGGTTGTTTATGAATAGACCTCTTGCATCAGTAACCAGACATAAATTTCACACCTGTAGGGACACGGCATTATAGAAACTTTGGGTAAAAATCCAAATTTATTCGACGCCGTGTCCCTACTCTGGTATTTTTCCAGAAGATGCGATCGCATAGACAGGCGGTTTGAGTTAAATAGTCTGTTTTAGCAAAAATTCTTGGTAAAACCCGCCCCTACATAGCTCACGGAGTCACCTGCTCAACTTTTGGCTTCGGCTTTGGTGCTTGCGCTTGCATTTCCAACAGTTGGGGTATCGTGACAAACCGATAGCCGCGCTGTCTGAGTTCGGTAATAATTTGCGGTAAAGCCAGCACGGTTTTTGGGTGAACGTCATGTAGCAGGACAATACCTCCTGGCGTCGCCATGTTCACCACATTTTTCACATAGGTAGCAGCGGTATTGCGGGGTTGAAATTCTCCTGGCTCGGAATTCCACATCATAATCCCATAATTTTTACTGCGGGCATAAGCGACCAGCCCATTATTGAGAAAGCCACCTGGCGGACGGAAAAGAAATGTTTGTACGCCTGTAGTTTGATAAATTAACTTAGAAGTATTTTCTATTTCCGCTGCAGCCGTCGCCGGATTCATGTGAAAATACCAATGATGCCAGGTATGGTTACCAATTGCATGGCCTTCGGCGACTACTTGACGCGCGATGTCTGGATGCTTTTTCAGGTTTCTACCGATCCAAAAAAACGTTGCTTTGATGTTGTTTTGCCTTAAAATATTTAATACCTGAACCGTGGTTTGGGGCCAGGGGCCGTCATCGAATGTGAGCGCGATCGCTTTTTCTTTCCCACCCAATTGCACCTGTCTGACGATTTTCCCGCGCAACTGTGGCGGGGGAGCAAACGTAGGCGTATAGCGTGTCTCCTGCGTTTGTTTATAGCTGTCACCTAAGCGTGTGGGTAACAGCAGCGAAATGCCTAACAACCCTGTCAGTGCGATCGCAGTCGTGATAAATCTGGGATACCAAAAAAACGCGCTACGGTTTTCCATATTAAAATTTGTTTAAATCTGGCCTCGCGATTGCAGGAATGCGCGATCGCATACATCTATCTGCGGGCGTATTTCACTGTGCTTGGGACATCGTATATTTTACCCTGGATTTTATCGCTATTTTTTCATCAAAACAAAAAGAATCCCGGTTTCTTAAAGAAACCGGGATTCTCAAAGGTAGTTGATTATCCAATGACCGGAACTGCTTCACCAGCAGCTAAAAGCGGTGGGAAATGGTGAACGTTCACTTCATGCATCACTTGAATGCCGATCGTAGCGCGGTTGACAATATCCACATGAGTCGGAATCGGTCGCCCTTGGCTATCTAAAATCGAGTGGTTGAAGTTGAAACCGTTGAGGTTAAACGCAACCGAACAAATCCCAGCTGTAGCAAACCAAATGCCTATCGTCGGTAAAGCTGCCATCAAAAAGTGTACGGCACGGCTATTGCGGCTGGCTAAGGGTGGAATAAACAGCCGTCCTAAGTAGCCAGAAAACCCAGCAAGATAATTGTAGGTTTCTTCGAGTTGACCAAACTTGTAACCCGCGTTTGCCGATTCAATATCTGTTGTTTGCCGAATTAGACTCGCAGTTGTCAACGCACCATAAGATGCGCTCATGAATGCACCGCCAAACACGCCGATAATGCCTAACAGGTGGAAAGGATGCATCAGAATATTGTGACCGGCTTGGACGGCTAACATAAAGTTAAACGTGCCGGTAATTCCTAAAGGCAACCCATCAGCAAAAGCACCTTGACCGATGGGATAAACTAGCAATACTGATGTGGCGGCGCAAACTGGCGCGCTAAAAGCCACAGCAATCCAGGGACGCATTCCTAAGCGGTAGCTGAGTTCCCACATTTGACCGAGGTAGCACCAAATTCCAATCAGGAAATGCAGCACAATTAATTGATAGGGGCCACCGTTGTAAAGCCATTCATCGAGAGAACCAGCAGCCCAAATCGGATAAAAATGCAAGCCAATTGCAGCAGAGGTTGGTACGACAGCCGCCGTGATGATATTGTTACCTTCTAGCAAAGAACCGATAACGGGTTCCCGCACGCCATCGAGATCTACGGATGGGGCGGCGATAAATGCGATCGCAAAACAAATCGCAGCCGCACACAGAGTAGGAATCGCCAGTACGCCAAACCAGCCAATATAAATCCGGTTTTCCGTACTCGTTATCCAATCGCAAAACCCATCCCAATATTTTGAGACATCTAGTTCGGCACGACGTTGAGTAATAGTGTTCATAGGAAAAGCGCTCACTTCCAAAACTACGCCGAAAGAAGGAAATTAAACAGCCAGCTAAAATCGGAGAATTCTATCAAATTGTGGATTAATTTTTCTCCGCTTCTGCTAGTGCGTTCAAGCTCTTTGATTGCAGTGAATTTAGTTACTCATTCACCATCACTTACAAAAAATTCTATAAAAACTTTCGATTAGCTTGCACATTTATGAAACATCTTTTAATTTAAAGTTAAAATAACTTCAAAAACCATAATAATTTTACAATTTGTTTTAATATAACGTAGCAAATCGGGCGTCGAAGGTTTTTCCTCATACCCGATGCCAAGAGCGTTCCGCCGTCCAATGCCGCTCTGAAGATTGATAGATTCTTACTCGTTCTAGACCCGCTTGTGCAACCAGTTGGTTAACTTCATCGAGGGTCAACGCCGCGTGGAGGGAATCGGCAAATAATTGTTTTTGGTGCGCGTCGTACTCTGCACCAATACTTGCGACTAAAGCATTCATCGTTGCCTCATCCGCAGGGCGAATCAAATCGCGGATGAGGACGGCACCGTTTGGCTTTAGCACGCGCTTGAGTTCCAAAAAGAAAGGTAGCGGGTCTGGCAAATGGTGGACTAGGCTATTGGAAACAACCATATCAAACTCAGCATCAGGGTAAGGCAGTTGTTTGGCATCAAAGCATTCCAGCACAATTCGTTGTTGCAAGCCAGCTTGCGTGACATGCTCCGAACCAATTCGCAGCATATTTTCTGCCAAATCGATGGCTTTCACCTGCCACGCCTTCCGCATCTGGCAGAGTAAAACTGGAATCCGCGCCGTGCCGGTACCGGCGTCTAGTACCAGGGCATTGGTTGGCCCCAATTTAATCGCCTGCTTTGCAAAGGCTTGATTTACTTCGGTGAAGTCCATCGAGTCATAGGCAATGGCTTCTTCCAAACTGTCCATTACTTCCGGTTCCAACCGTCGCTGCATGGTAAATACCCTGAAAGGAGTTTGGCAAACTTTGTATTAATTTTTTCACACTTGTGGAAGTACGGGCAAGTTTGGGAACAATAAAACAAGTTCTTTACAGAATTTTCAAGGAAATTATGCCCGTAACCGTTCTTAAGTGACTTATGTCACAAATAAAACCCATAAGAGCAGAGATACTGCGGAAAAAATTTTTCAGGAGATAGAAGCTATGAAGAATCGGGCCTACCGAGGAAATGGGGAACAAATGCGCGAAAATCGCGATTCTCCGAAGGACAAGCTGCAAGAACGCGAGCGAGCGACGATGGCACACTCGCTCGATGCGTACATGCAAAGCAAAATCCTGGATCAAACGGAAAGTAATTCCCGCCTCAGTTTGGCAAAGCAATTAATGGAGGAAGGGGTCAAGTATTGTTCGTCGTTGCAGTTTAAAGAAGCATTGCAGTATTTGCAGGAGGCAGTTAAAATCTACCGAGAACTGGAACATCGTCACGGAGAAAGCAAAGCGCTGGGAAATCTGGGTAATGTTTACTATAGTGCGGGAGATTACGTAAAAGCGATTGAGTATTTCCAACAGCGCTTAGCGATCGCGCACCAACTCCAAGA
>DNGJ01000531.1:427-3901 GCA_003486305.1 Cyanobacteria bacterium UBA11371 | reverse complement strand
GGTAATGTTTACTATAGTGCGGGAGATTACGTAAAAGCGATTGAGTATTTCCAACAGCGCTTAGCGATCGCGCACCAACTCCAAGACCGCCGCAGCGCCGGACAGACATTAGGACATCTAGGAAACGCTTACCGTCACCTAGAAGACTACGGTAAAGCTTTGGAGTATCAGCAGCAGAGTTTGCTCGTTGCGAGGGAAATTAAAGACCGGCGCGGCGAAGTTGCAGCACTAAATAACATGGGACTTGCGTACAAAGCATTGGGTAATTTGAAGGAAGCGATCGAGTACCAACTGCAAAGTCTAGCCTTAATGCGGGAGTTGCAAGACCGGGAGGGAGAAGCACAGGTGCTGAGAAACTTGGGAAATGGGTTTTATGCGTTGGAAGACTATCCCCAAGCAATTAAGTACTACGAGAAGCGCTTGGAGATTGCGCGTGAAATGGAAGACTGGCGTGGAGAAGGACAAGTGCTGCGAAATTTAGGTAGTGCTTGCTATGCTTTGGGCAACTACAGCCAAGCGATTGAATATTACCAACAAAGGTTGGCGATCGCCAAACGTCTCAATGACTCCCGAATCGAAGAGCAAACTTTAGGCAGTTTAGGCGTTGCTTGCGAATCAATTGGTAATTTTACCAAAGCAATTGAGTGCTACGAAAAACGCTTGGCGATCGCGCGCCAACTCCTAGACAAGCGAGTCGAACAACAGTCCCTCGGAAGCCTGAGAATTGCTTGCTATGCGATGGGTAACTACGCTAAAGCTTTTGAGTATCAAGATCGGCCTTCCACCACAATACCAGAATGACCCTTTTTTTTACCGAATCCGCTTGCCAAGTTAAAATCCCACCTGCCTTGGAGGTTTTGATCTAACTTGTTTCCATCTTTATTTATCAGGGTGAATACCATAGACTTGTTGCAAAAATTATTGGGACGGGCAGGATGCCCATCCCACAAAAGGCTTTTTTTCTTGTGCGGTAGGCATCCTGCCTGCCCAAAAATTAATCAAAAAAGTCTTTTGCAACAGGTCAAATAACTGACGGGTTAACAATCCCGTCAGTTTTGTTACCAGCAACGCTACCAGGAACAAATCGTTAGTTTCGCAACAGTTTCAACCCCATTGCCACCTTATCTAAAAGCGTTTTTTGCGACACGCAGGTAATCAAGCAGAGTTTTCCGCACCCCACTGTTTGGCGGCGAATTTCCTGAGCTTTTTCACCGTACCAAATTTCACGGGCGCTCTGCTCTTTGATACTACCAACAACGGGAAATTCATCGCATAATTTTACATCCCCCCGCGTATCAATCCAGAAATTACGCAAACCGACGCGACAAGGACGAGATTCGGGAGGTGCTTGTTCTTCCCGGAAGTGGGGAACCATCAGCCGCATAACTTCATCGCTGTTCATAATCGGAGCGCCGTTTTTCTTCATTCCAATTAATAGCTCAATCATCTGTTCAAATTCCGCCAGTTCTTCCTCTTCTATCCACAATTCTTCGTAAGTTTCTCGCGTCCAACGATTTACTGGCTGAAAATTAACAGTCGTCGCTCCAATATGTTCCGCCCACTTGACTATTTCTGGAAGATGGCGGAAATTGAGTTTGTTAATTGTTGGTTTGATCGTGATAGGAAACTTCACGCCCTGTTTTTCTTGCTCCTGGCGCAGATACTCAACACCTTTAGAAAGCCTGTCAAATAATCCCGGTTGTCCGCGCAAATAATCGTGGAGTTCTGCATTGTGACCATCTAGGGACATGTTCACGTTAAAAGGATGCGCTGCTACAGTTTTGGCTGCATTTTCTTTAGTCATGCAGTAACCATTTGTTGTGACGCCGCAGTTTATCCCATTTTGGTGACCAAACGCCAGCAAGTCAACAAACCCTTTTTTAATGTATGGTTCGCCACCGCTAAAATTTATCGAAAAATCGCCGACAAATTCTTTAATGCTTAATAACGCATTCTGCCATTCTTCTATGGTCATTTCGTCTTTGTATTCTTTCAGTCGCCAATACTCGCATTGACGGCATTTAACATTGCAGCGCTCGTTGACAATACCGTAAAACGTGACCGGCTTGGTCATGTCATAGTTGTAATTTATGTAGAGCGATTCGGCGACAGCATTTTGAGTATGTTTGACTGCCAGCTTAGATAAAGTTAAGGCGTCCATGAGTTTCTCCTCTCAGATTAATTTTATAATTGTCTTGAACCCCAGCCGGTGATGTTTGAACCATCCTAATGAATTATTGAAATCTTTTTTCTAGAAAGCGCGCTCTTGATCAAATCTTTACGTCTTTAAAATTTGTAAAGTATTAGAATTTTAAATATTGAGCGGGTTAATTCGGATCAAAACCCCGAACAGCATATTAAATAAAGGCTGGGACTTATGCTCGCGCTCCTTCAAACTCCAATCTCGACATCCCACCCCTGCGATCTTAGATTAAATCTTTTATTTTCCAGTATCGTTAACGAGTTAATTTGGCTGGGATTGCAATATAGTTTCAGTCTGCTTAACAGAACTAAATATACTGTTATATTTATTAAAAAAGAGGGGGCGGTAAAAACACGTAAATACGTAGGTAGATAAATTAAAGTTATAGAAAAATCCGAGTCGGTAGATCTGCAAACTTTACAAAAACTTAACAAAATAGGCTAACTTGTCCGCGATCGCACTCAAAGCGTCAAGACTTTAAGCGTTTTCAAGGTAGCATCGGCACAACCGCTGATGACTCCACCCATAGTTTGAATCTGTTGTAAGTAGTCGAGGGCGGATTTTGTAACGATTTCACCGGGTAGCAAAACTGGAATCCCCGGCGGATAAGGACAGATGAGTTCGGCACAGATGCGAGACTCCGCCTGTTCTATCGGTAAAATTTCCGTTGGAGCAAAAAACGCTTCGCGGGGGGAAAGGGGAGGTTGTAGGGGCGGATTTGACCAAGGAAAAACAGTAGGGGCGGGTTTTACCAAAGAGTCTGCCGAACCACGAGATATCTCCTTAAACCCGCCCCTCCCCGCACCCGCCCCTGCTGGCGAGTCAGCGTTGCGTCGATATTCTGTCGCGAGGGTGGTAAAAGCTTGCACCAGTTGGTCTATATCTGCTGCGGTGTTACCCAGACTGATAATAAAGGTTAGATGTTGCAGGGATGGGAACTCAGCCTGAACGCCGAGATATCGATCGAAAATATCATCAACTTCAAACCCAGTTAAACCCAAACCGGATACCGTCACTGTCAGGCGCGTTCGATCTAAACTAAAACATCTCGGTAGTTGTACGGAGGATAAAACGGACAATCCGGGAACATGCGGAATTTGTTTTCTGGCTGCATCAGCTAACTGTAAAGTTTTAGCCATCAAAGCTTCTCCGTGCAAAGCCATTTGTTGGCGCGCCGCATCCAGGGAAGCTAAAAGGATATAGCTGGGACTGGTAGATTGGACTAACTGTAAAGCTTTGCTGAGGCGATTTCGATCGATGCGATCGCCTTG
>DNGJ01000531.1:0-175 GCA_003486305.1 Cyanobacteria bacterium UBA11371 | reverse complement strand
TGTACGGTTAAATCTGCACCTGCTGATAGCGCCGAGGTAGGTAATTCGGGATGAAAGGCGAAATGGGAACCGTGGGCTTCATCTACGAGAAGGGGAATGTTATGTTGATGGGCGAGGCGAGCAGATCGGAAGAGCACACGTCTGAACTCCAGTCACGTGGCCTTATCTCGTATGC
>DNGJ01000528.1:39981-42210 GCA_003486305.1 Cyanobacteria bacterium UBA11371 | reverse complement strand
CGGCGGGGTGCCTACGGTCAACGGTATGACAATGGTTTCCGCTATGATGGCGAAAAGTCTCAGGAAATTGCTTTTCCCCGCAAAGCATTGACCAAAGGGCCGGAAACTAAATGGGAAGCCCCTGGTATGCAGCGGATTAAAATTCCCTACGGGGGAATGACCGCCGAACAAATGGAAGTGCTGGCTGATGTTGCTGAGGAATATTCCGATTCGATTCTCCACGTCACGACGCGCCAGGATTTTCAACTCCATTTCATTTCCATCGAGGATACTCCCGACATGCATCGTCGTTTGGCTGCGGTAGGTATTACCACTCGCGAAGCCTGCGGTAATTCGGTGCGAAATGTTACTGCTTGTCCCCTAGCTGGCGTGTGCCACGATGAAGCGTTTGATGTGTCGGGATATGCCGATGCCATGACTCGTTATTTCTTGGGACACCGGGATGTGCAGGATTTTGGACGCAAGTTTAAGATTGCCTTCTCCGGCTGCGAACAGCACCCCTGTGGCTTGACTTATATGCACGACATGGGGTTGATTGCCACGACCAAGGTTATAGATGGGGTCGAGAAACAAGGCTTTGAAATGTATGTGGGTGGCGGATTGGGCGCTGTTCCTCATCTCGCTAAACTGTTGGATGAATTTGTGCCAACGGAAGAACTCCTGCCTTTGTCCCAAGCCGTCGCCAGGGTATATGCTCGATTGGGTGAGAAGAAAAACCGCAACAAAGCGCGGATTAAGTTTCTCGTTTCCAAGCTGGGAATTGAAGAATTCCGTCGCTTGGTGAAAGAAGAACGCGCAGCTTTGGAACATGACCCCAAATGGACGGAATTTCTCCAAAGTTTGTCTAAATTTGAAGAATCTGGATTGCCCCAGCCAGTTTCTGCCGGACAATCTATAGATTTAGGTGCAGACGCAGAAGCGTTTGAGCAATGGAAGTCTACTAATCTTTATCAGCAGCGACAAGCAGGTTTTGTTTGCGTTGCTATTTCTCTGCCTTTAGGTGACTTGACTTCCCAACAAATGCGCGGTTTAGCCGACATCACTCGCCGCTTTACTCGCGATACGATTCGCACAACGGTAGAGCAAAATATCCTGCTGCGCTGGATTCACGAAGCCGATTTACCTGCGCTTTATCTAGCCCTGAAAGCTATCAATCTCCACGCTGCGGGCGCACATTCGATCGTCGATATTACCGCTTGTCCCGGTACGGATACTTGCAAGTTGGGGATTTCGAGTTCGCGGGGATTGGCGGGGGAATTACGCGATCGCTTAGCTGTAAAAGGCTGGCAATACGACACCTCGCTCAAGGATATTCGCATCAAAATCAGCGGCTGTTTCAACTCCTGCGGTCAGCACATGGTAGCCGAAATTGGCTTCTATGGAGCAAATCGCCTCATCGATCGCCACCGGGTTCCCCACTTCCATCTAGTTCTAGGCGGCGAATGGGATCATAACGCGATTCAATACGGACAGTCACTGGGTGTAATTCCTTCCAAGCGCGTTCCAGATGTAGTCGAATTCCTCGTAGATTTGTACCTGAAAGAACGGCAAAATGGAGAGAAATTCTCCCAATTTGTCAACCGTATTGGTAAAAAAGAAATCAAAGACCGGATACAACACTTTACTGAAGTTCCACTCTACTCCGTTGACAAATCTTTCTACGTCGATTGGGGCGATGCGCGAGAATACACCATCGGCGATATCGGGATTGGCGAATGTGCGGGTGAAGTTGTTTCCCTCACCGATTTCGGCGTAGCAGCAGCGGAAAGTATCTACTTTGATGCCACCTTACTGCTAGAAGGGAACTCGACTAATGGGAACGTCAAGAAAGCCGCAGATAAAGCACTCGAAGCAATGCTGAATGCCGCGCAAGCGCTGGTGAAAGTGCAAAACGTGGATATTCCCAACAATCCGGAAGCGATCGTTAACGAGTTCCGCAAATATTTCTACGATACGGAGTTATTCTTTGACCCGTTCGCCAAAGGAAAGTTTGCCAGCTACCTGTTTAATGCTTACGAACATCGCAACGATGACAGCAATTTAGACCGCACCAAGCAATTAATTGAGGAAGCGCGTCTGTTTATCGAAGCCGCTCATGAATGCAATACTCGCATGGTGCAGTCTGGTATTACTACTCCTGGTAGCTTCAAAAAGTGGCTAATGGAACGGGAAATGCAGTTGGCTAATGGCTAATGGCTAATGGCTAATGGCTAATGGTTAATGGTTAAT
>DNGJ01000528.1:25615-39730 GCA_003486305.1 Cyanobacteria bacterium UBA11371 | reverse complement strand
GGCTAATGGTTAATGGCTAATGGAATTTTTACTATTAGCAATTAGCAATTAGCAATTAGCAATTAGCAATTAGCAATTAGCAAATAACTTCAAGGAACAAACACACATGACTCTCAATCGTTTTTGCATTAAATTCTTGGCTCGCCCGGAAACAAATATCGATGAAACTACTTTTATCGATGTTTTTCACGAATGGATTCGCTTAGGTAAACTGAATGGGACTTTGATTGATGTAGCGGATTATAGTCACGTGCCAAATGGCCCTGGCATCATGTTGATTACCCATCAAATCAACTATTCAATGGATAGTGCCAATGGAGAGTTTGGTTTGCAAGCTCAACGCAAGTTAGGGGAAGGGGAAACCCATCCAGACCGCATTTTAGATTTGGCTAAAGCAACTGCAACTTTTGGGGCGTTGCTGGAGGAGGATAACCGCGTTGCCGGAAAATTGAGTTTGGAAGGCGGTAAATTTTATTACATGGCGAACGATCGCTTAAACGCACCCAATACCCCAGAAACCTTTGCAGCTATACAACCCGATTTAGCAGCAGCGGCGGCTCAACTGTATCCGGGACAACAAGTATCGATTACGCGCCTGGAAAACGATCCGCGCGATCGCTTAACCGCTATTGTTCAGGTAGAAAACTCGGTAGATATCGCTAGTTTAGCCCCAGCCGCATAGCAAGATAGATCCCCGACTTCACAGGAGAAGTCGGGGATCTCAGTTGTAATATCATGTCCTTAAGCAACGATTGTGTAACTGCTAATAGCTAATCGCTAATGGCTGCTCTTTGGCAATTGATGACGTACAGCACTTCCAACACCTTGCTGTTTAGATGCGATCTATTACACAAGAGAAAAACAAGCAGCCGATGCGAGCAAGAAAGCTATTTTAAACTTTCTCGGTGAGTAGAATCCGCTTAGTTTGAGCCAACAGCGCTTGTAGGTCTCCGATTTCGAGTAAAACATCTACTTGGAATTGAGATTCTAACTTTTCTGTCGCCAGTTGGAGGAGTCTACTCTGGATCTGATCCGGAATGTTTTCTAATGAATTTAAAGTTGCTATTGTTGCCGAATTTACTGACAGTTGCAATTGCTCGTTGCTCATACTCCTGATGCGTTGTAGGAGCGGTTTTAGTTGAGAAGAAATGTCCCAATAACGGTAAATGTGCTTGAGCGTTCCGAAATAGGATTTGAGTTTGAGTGCAGCAGTTTTAGCACCCACCTGGACTTGAATTTGGCTAACCAATTTGTCGGCTGCGAATTCGTAATCGATTTTGACGCTATTGCATTCAAGGAAGGGATTAATCAGTACGGGAATCAGGTTTGGCACACCTGGTGGCAGAACTTTGTCAAATCCATTTAATTCGTTGATGCGTGCCGGGGGTAGATTGGCGAGTTGAAATAGATTATTAGCCCCATAAAAAATTTGTTCTCCCTCTGAGCCTAGTTCGGCAATCAGGTTGTTTTTCAGTTGAGCCAAAATCGTTTTAGCTGCGTTTAGTTTACCTGCTTTCGCCAATTGCATGGCTGATTCAAAGCTGGCAGTTTCTTCGGTTGTCAATTCCGATAAAACATCGGTTTCAATCGAAGATTTCTCTTCTTGGAATGGTATGTCTGCTTGCTCTTTTAGATTCGTAGCAACAGGATTGTCAAGAGCAGGTAATGCTCGTGCTTGAGCATCGTATAACTGTTGGTGTTTCTCTCGATTAGCTGCTACGTCTTGGCTATTTTCAACATCGTCTGGTTGAAAAGAAACCTCGGATGGCTCAGATCTTGCACCTGGGGGAGGCAGATCCTCGATATTCTCGTTCCCAGGTTCAACCTGGGAACAAGGCTTTGGAGGCTCTGCCTCAAGGTGCAAGATGTGAGATGGGGGAGTATTTCCTTGAGCGGGTAATGCTCGTGTTTGAGCATCGCATAACTCTTGGTGTTTGTCTTGATTAGCCACTACAAGTTGACTTTCTTCAACATCGTCTGGTTGAAAAGAAGGCTCGGATGGGGGAGTATTTTCTTGAGCGGGTAATTCTCGTGCTTGAGCATCGCATAACTGTTGGTGTTGGGATGTGGGAACAGCTAATTGTTGGCTTTGTTTAGCATCGTCAATTTGCTCGTTAAAATCGGACGAGGGAGGAGTTTCTTTGGAGATAATTGCATCAAAGGGCGATTCAGAGTTTTTAATGATGGACAAGATCTCTGGTAAGTGTGAGTCCATCATCGTTACATTGGTGTAAACTAAATTTTTGATTTGAGTCATACTGAGGGTTGAGTCTGAAACATCAAGGCTGGTTTTGTAGCGAATTTGTCCAGAGGTCAAATTAAGTTGAAAGTTACCAATAATTAAATCATAATTGACTTGAGTCAGAAATTGTGCTAAGGAAAGGCGCTTAGATTCGGGTACTTTGAGCGGGCAAATTGAGTAAAATATAAATAGTGACTGTTCTTCTATAGCTTGGGCGTAGCAAGTCCATTTTTGATTTTGAACTGAGACAGTCATCTGTAAAATTTGCTCGCCTTGAATCTGGTCAAAAGGCCAATTTTCTGCTGTAAAGAAATCAACCATAGCCTGCCAAATATTAGGACTGGTATTGGTTGTTTGGTTGGGTTGAAATTGACTAGATGAGGCGCTGCGTTCAAATGTCTTGGCTATTGATTCTAAAACTGATGAAATAGATGCTTCATTTAGATTTGATAAGCTGGTATCGACCCATTTTTCTAATCCATTGGTAACTTCACGAATTGCTCGCTCAATTGCCTCTTCGCTGACCAATTGCAGATTAGCTTCTGTCCAATCGGTGAAAAAATTGATCGTGGCATCGTTAATTTTTTCCGGGTCAATGCGATCGCTTGTTATTGCGTCGCTAGCAAGATAATCCCAGAAGGTGCGATAGCCTGTTTTTTCTTGTTTGACTTGCGTCGCTAGCCAAGACGAAGTAGATAGCAGTGGATTGTCGGGTTGTGAGGAGTTTAAGCGCTTAAAGTAGTCTGGTATATTATCGAGGTGGGGTGTAAGGTGTGGCAGTAAATCGGGTTTTAGGCGGGCTTGTATTTCAATGTTGGCTGATGGGAGAAATTCTTTGCAAGAGAGGGAAGCGCGCAATTGATGTAAGAGATTGAATAATCCTTCCTTGTCGATGCGTTGGTAGACAATGGGGGTTACTTCAAAGGTGAGACTCACCTCGATGAGGGTGTCATTTTGTAGGGTTAAGGTAAGAGACTTCGCCCACACTGTTAGGGGAGATTGGGATGAGTCGAGTAGAGTTAGTGAAGTGTCTAGTTGATAATTTTCTTTCTGGGTATTCATTTAAAAAGCAACTGACATTTGAATTGTTCTTCGTCACTAATATAATCCATTTCTAGTACAGCCTGTGCGATCGTTTAGCCTAAATGGTTTTCCGGGGCTTGGGGGATGCGATCGCCCGTAGTTTTGTTGTCATCATTAGCGCGATCGCCCCGCTTGGAAAATCATACCCAAATTCAGCACCGCCCAGATAATTTAGCTAGTTGGCTCTCGAATATAGTTTTATCTACTTCGGGAAATAACAGTTCTAAATCCTCAAGGAATTGCTCGGCACGAGCCATATCGATCCTAAAGTTACTGTCATCAATAAAAAATTCTTGCCAAGGACTTAAGCCTCTAGTTTGTAACAGAAGCTCCAAGTACTCGTCGAAACCAATTGACATTCTGTAGTAAGACTTGGTTTTGAAAGTGTAATAGTAAAAGATAGGTGCGTCTTGGTTCCTTAAAAACTTAACAGCCACATGATTCTCGTTTGTCATGGTAATTCGATCGAAGATTCTGTATTCACCATAGAGTTTAAAAGGTTGTTCAATCCACTCATCTTCGCATCTATAAATCGTTCTATTTTGTTCAGGTATATAAATATCTTCAGGATCGTACAGGCCGATGATTGAATAAGTTTGTGATGCACCACAGGGGTTTTGCAATGAGTTAGAATGTTGTCCTAAATATCTCCAGACAAAATTAATCCACATGGCAGATTGATAAAATTCTTTAAAAGGTTCCCATACCTTAAAATTCTCCATTCCTTCGTATTCAGTAGCAATAAATTTTTCATCTTCTAATATTGCTTCTATCGTGTACGGACTACCAATATCATAAAGCACTAGATCGTACTGCGGAGAATCTGCAAACTCTAGGAGTTTTGTTTTTAATTGTTCGATGTATTTTTGGTAATTCATTGATGGACGAGCAGGAGAGAACGACATGCTCTTGTCCTCAATATTTTGGACAACTTTTTCTGGAAGGTTTGAATCCCTTAAAGTCTTCCGATCTGCGTTTTTCGAGTCAACTCCTAACGCTGTTGCATCTAGTTGTTTTTCATTTGACTCCAAAGGGTTTTGACTGTATGAATTGATATTAATAGCACGTTTTTTTGCTAGTTTGCTCTCGAATATTGTTCTATCCACTTCAGGAAATAACAGTTCTAAATCTTCAAGGAATTGCTCGGCACGAGCCAGATCGAGCCTAAAGTTACTGTCATCAATAAAAAATTCTTGCCAAGGTCCCAAGCCTCTAGTTTGTAACAAAAGCTCTAAGTATTCGTCGAAACCAATTGACATTTTGTAGTAAGACTTAGTTTTGAAAATGTAATAGTAAAAGATAGGTAATTCTTGTTTCCTTAAAAACTTAACAGCTATATGAGTCTCGTTTTCAATAGCGATTCTATCGAATACTCTGTATTCATTATAGAGTTTGAAAGGTTGATTCAATCTCTGGTTTTGAGGCACATAAATCGTTCTATTTTCTTGTGGAATATAAACGTCAAAAGGATCGTACACGCTGAGAACTGAATAAATGTTTGATGCACCACAGGGATTTTGAAATGAGTTAGAATGCTGTCCTAAATATATCCATCCAAAATTAATCCACGAGGCATGTTGATAAAATTCTTTGAAAGGTTCCCATACCTTGAAATCCTCCATTCCCTCGTATTGAGTAGAAATAAATTCTTCTGTATCATCTAATATTTCTTCTATCGTTTGTGGACGACCAATATCACAATGCACTAGATCGTATTGCGGAGAAGCTTGTATATTTAAGAGTTGTGCTTTTAATTGTTCGACGTATTTTTTGTAATTCATTGAAAGTCTTCTCCTTAAAATACTTCTGGGTATTCATTTATATTTATGGTTGGGTTGAACGAGTTTTTGTAGCATCGCTTGGAAATCAAGGAAGGTATATCTGATCGCAGTGGAAGCTTACGCTTAACTTCAATCGTCGTCAAAGGATTCTGACTCTTCAAAATCATCAGAGTCTTCATAGAACTCCTCATCATCCTCCGATTCCATGTCCTCATCGCTGTCATCATAAAATTGCTTGATTGCTTCAGCTGGTAACACATCTTCTTCAATTACTAACCTCAGCAGTGGCAATTCTCTGTCCATCGAATCCGCACAGACATAAGCTTGACGGATGGCTAAAACTGGATTGAACTGGCTACCGTGAAAATCGATACTGGTTCTGTAACGAAGTTGTCCGCTGTCCCAGTCTAGCTCGAAGTTACCGATATCAGTATCAAGGAGAACGAATAACTCCGCTATAGCTAATAGCTTAGGTGTCGGTACTGCTTTGGGATAAAGTGCGTAGCAAATAAATTCTCGCCGTTTATTTCTAACTTGCAACTGACATTTGAATTGTCCCTCCAAACCAACATAATCCATTTCTAATATCGTTCCGCTTAGCTCTTCTACCTGCCTTAAATCCCATTGCCGTAATAACCCTTCATCGCGCAATTGTTGCAGTAGTTTCCGCTCGCTAACTTCCTCTTCATCAGACATTACACAGTAAGCTGGTTGAGAATGCAACTTAAACCAACTGGCTGCCACCGCAGGCGAGACATCTTCTTTAATTATTGCTCGGATTAGGGGCACACATTTTTCCATGCACCTAACATTATTTCGGACGATATTTCTAATTAAGGCACGATCAATCTGGCAGCCCATACAATCAATGCTGGTTTGGTAGCGAATCGTCCAATAGTCGAATCCGTATTCCTGAACATGTCTCAGTACCAAATAACCAAATTTGATGTTCCAGTTAATACGACTCAAAAATTCTGCCATTAACAAAACTTGATCTTCACCTATGTCAGGCATCCCCTCCGTGCAAGCTGAGTAAAATATAAAGTTTTTCCGCTCAGGATAAATTTTGATATGGTAAAACCACTCTTCATACCACTCTTCCTTTTCTCTCCATGCGTGTAATATCTCATAAATCGACTTTTGTGTGTCCTGCGGTGGCGTGAGGTTTATAGGCTCATGGTCTGTTAACCATTCTGGACTTTCAATTTCATGTTGAAAATCAGCTTGAAAATAAGCAAAAATCTCTTCTACGAACTCTCTTTTTTCACCCTCCCATTGTGCAGAGCGCTGTTCTTCATCTATATCATCTATATCTGTGTTAGACGAGGAAGATATAGGCGCACCAGGGTTAAACCAATAACTTGACTCTACTGATGCTGCCGTCTGCGGCTCGGAAGATTCAGTCAAGCTAGCATAGGGATAAGGAAGCCATAAATTGCCGTCGTTATCGACGTAATAAACTGACCCCATACCCGCTGCTTTTGCCTGGTCTCGCACCCGGATGGCTGCTGTACGGGATGGTACAATTAAACAGATAAAATTCAATGGTTTGCCATCGGGAAGTTGACCTGCCTCCAGCCATTGCTGCAAACGGGCTAAAGTTTCTGGCTCTATTTGGTAATTCTCCTCCGGCACTACTGCTTCAAGTCCAAAGTCGCCCATTTGTGAATAAAAAGTGACAAAATTATCGGGGATCAATGGGGGGACGGTGGCGCGCTTATCTCCCAATTCGTTATAGTTGAGATCCCGTGGAGGATTGACTGCCTCAACAAACCACTCATCTTGCAATCCCAGTCGTTGAGAAATATGTTCCCTATCGCGCAGGTTATCTACCCACTGCAAAATTACTAAATCTCTCTGTTCTATGCGCCTACATCCTGGCGGCATCGGCAATGAAAGCAGTTTTTCTTTTTTCTCGACATCCCATTCGTTAAACTGGGCTAAAAATTTGCGGCTGAAAAAATTGACCAGACAGGGTGCGAAGTAATAGTTTAACGACCTTGGCGGCAGCACGCGGGGGTAGGTAATACCTTCGACTTCGATGTTTACAGCAGGTCCAAATAACATCACGTCTGCGAAAGTAGAGTAAAGCTCGCTAACAAAGTTAATTAATTGTTCTATTTCTATGTTTTGAACTGTTTGGAGATACCTTTCTTTAATATTTAAGCTAAGCGCCAGCGAATTGGCTGATGGACTGTCCGCCCCCCTAACATTTAACAACCAATGCAACGTGTAATCTTGGGATGCCTCTGACTGGCTAAGAATGTATGTTCCTTTGCTTTCCCAAAACTTGCTCAATTCGAGCAAGGCTTCGATTGAGTCGAATTGGTGCATTTGGTCTGCCAGCAGGTTATAGCAGTAGCGAAATCCTTGCCACAAGTGAGCTTTTTGAAAACAGTTGATAACTCTAGGTAAGTAGTCAGTTTGTACCCACCAAGGTTGGGGAGTATCTGAAATGTTTGTCAACTCTAACCCAGAGATTCTTACTCTTATGTTCATTGACTCATTCCTCGATTCATTTATATAATAAAGTCTCTGGGAGACCATAGTTCTAAATATCCTCTTAATTCCCGCTCCAACCGAGTTGACCAAGCATCTCTAGCTTCGTCATTACTAAACATATATTTAACCTTCTCAAAGGTTTTTTCATATTTTATCCCACCCTTATTAACTGTCGCCGGAATTTTCCTTTCTAGTATTTGTCGGTAATTCTCCACCTGCTCTGGCTTATCTACACCCCCCCGTCCATGATACGACTTGGCCTCAATCATTGTAGTTCCTTGCATCAAATCAGGGTTGACTTCCTGCCTCCCTTCGGATGTTGGGAATTGAAACGTGATACTATCAACTTGTTCTACTCCTGAAATATTGTTTACAATCCACTGTTTAAAGATTTCGCCTTTTAATGGACCAAAACTGCTTCTTCCTCTTTGTTTAGCGATTTGGCTGAGAACTTCTCGATCAAGATCGCGAATGTCTCGACCAAACTTTTTAAGTACTAACCTTCGCATCTCTTGTCGGTATGCTTTAATTGTACGTGGGTTATATTCTCCTGTAAATTGGGGTATATCGTTTCCAGTATAACCAGCCCATGTGAGAATCTGTTGATAGTATTTTATTATATCTTCATCAGATGTTCTTTGCCCTGTTTGGCCTTGGCTTGATGCTTGCTGTGCAATCAATTGCTTTATAACTTCTTCGTTAAACCCAAACCTCACTTTTGAGCTTGTATCTTTTGAGCTAGTCCTATTTGTAAATAACTCCCGATTCTTTATCCATTTGTCGATACTTGTTCGCACAGTCTCTCTTTCTAAATAACCAAACAGGTCACCGATTTGTTGCCTTGTAAAGGGTTGGTTTCCGAATACTGCCTTGGCTATCTCCAAACGCGCTCTTGGCAACTTGGAAAATATCCATTTAATATGCTCAGCTAGCTCCCGCATAGCCCTTTCAATTTCTTGGTCTTTTGCCTCCGCTTGTGCATTATTGTCCTGTGTTAAAGCCGCAATCAATACCCCAGTATCATAAGTGAGTCCATTCAAAATTTTTAGCGCTTCCTCGACGTGACGGTCAGGGTCGGTATTGGCATTGTTGAGTTTTTGTACATCTGGTCGATTCAGGACATCCCGCAGTGGCGTTGGGTCGCTGGCAACCATTACAATTGCTCGATTGCGCCTAACCTCAATCCACAACCGATGCGGTTCACCGTCGGCTCTGAAGTTCTGGGTTTGTCCAATTTCACGATCCCTGAGTTTGGCAGCTAGATTCCCAGTATTGCCTCGATTCCTAATTGGCGTCTGTGGTCGAGAGGGATTGCGTCTAGTTGGCGGTTGCGGCTGTCTTCCTCTACCAGTATCAGTAGGTCGCGATCGCTCTTGACGAATAGGGGTTTGCGATCGCCCTGTTGTACGTCGGTTACTGCTAACAGGTTGCGATCGCCCTTGGGGTGGTTGCCCAGTTGGGCGAGTAGGTTGCGTGCGCCTCGCGGGTGGTTGCCCAGTCGAGCGAGTAGGTTGCGTGCGCCTCGCGGGTGGTTGCCCAGTCGAGCGAGCAGGTTGCGTGCGCCCAAGACCACCAGCAGCACCTCTATTCCCACTCCCAGCACCATTATTTGCCCTCACCCCACTAGCTGTCGCCAGCCAATTCCTACCCTGCCTCACCAGTAGATCGATCAACCGACTCACCCCATTGTCCACCCCAGATCGCACTTGCTCTAATATTCCACGCACCCTTTGACCAACATTCCCCACCCCCACCATTCGCGCCAGAAAACTAATCGCCACCGACAAAAAACGCGCCATCGTACTTTCGATATAATCTGCCGCAGCAGACACCCTCCCCGCCGCGATATTACCGATGGAAGCCGCAACAGCATTCACCAAAGCTTGTATTTGACTACCTTGTTCAATCAAAAAGGCGATCGCTTTATATATCCCTTCAACAGCTATAGCTAACGCCCCAAATCCCGAAAATATCCCCACTAACTTTACTATTGCAGCTCTGACCACCGTTTGAATTACCCAATTGCGAATGCTTTCCATCACGGTTTGTTGTAGAGTTTGAGCAGATTGCATCATGTGTTGCACTGCCGCCACAAATCCACCATTAGCAATCCGCTGCCATAGATCGAATCCTCTTTCTAGTTGCCTGACTTTCTGTTCGCCCCCCATGCGCCTGACTAACAAGCCTCGCACTCGCCCATAATTGATTCCCAATATTTGCAAGACAATTGAAATAATTCCCCTGGTGTCAAATCTTGGGGGCATGGTTAATCCGGTAGCAGCCAAACTGCCTGTCAACCAACCAATTAAACCGTTTTTGAGATGGCGGACAATGTTGCTTGAAAACTGTTTAAATCCTGTCACTACCGCGCTAATTAAATTGGTAAGAAAACCCCCAGGATTGCCCACTATTGCACCAAAGGCATTACCAGCACTTTGCAAAATTGCCAGCACTTGAGTTGCCGCACCCCCAAAACGACTCATCAACGCTTCAAAGGCTTGTCTGGCGCGATCGCTCAACCAATTTCCTTGGATTTGGGTAATAGTTTTACTTATCGATAATGGCTGATTTTCTGGTTGAGTCTGCAATAATGATTTGGCTTGCAGGTGGTCGATGTTTGTCAGTTTTTCCGATATATTTGGCCCAATTATGTTAAAATTTGGCTCAGTGTTACTGATAAATTCCTTAGCAGCAAGGGTTTGGTCAGGTGTTTCCGAAAGCTCAATTATTCGCGAGATTCGGTTAAAATTATGCTTGACTATTTGGGGTTGAGGTTGAGGTTCTTCGAGGGGAAATTGACGTAGTTGTTTATTATTATGTGCTGGGAGAGTGGCAATTTCTTTCGCAACAGGCATCTCTTGTGGCTCAGGAAGTTGCCTTCCTTGCCTGTTAAGTCGCTTTGCACCACCCTGTTGTATTGTATGGGTTAATTCGTGGGCAGTTAATTCATTTTTTCCCGGAGCATACCCCGCACCATAATAAATGCGATCGCCGACTGCAAATGCTTTTGCTCCTATTTCTTTACACATCTGCGCCGCAGCACCGTCGGTATGTACCCGAATCGTGCTAAAATCTGCTCCAAAACGCGGTTCCATAAAGGCGCGCACGTCAGAGGGTAAAGGACTACCCCCACTTAAAGAATTGGCTATACGGTTTTGGAGATCCCGGCTGACAGTTTTATTGTCATGGGGGGCGCGTTGTACAACTTTTGTGGTAGTGGCTGAGCTTGGCTTAAGCGCAATCGGTCTAATCGCAGCATCAGGCATTGCCATAACTTTAGCTGCCATCAAATCTGCTTCTTGTTCGTACTTGTCCCCTGGCGTGCTAACGGTCAGTTTTGCCTGAACTGATGCTGTAATTTCTGATGTATCGGATGAATTAGTTGCCGCTTCCTCCTGCGCCCATCTCAACAGCAGCGGGTCATTTTTCATCCAGTCGGATTTAGGTAGGCGATCGAGTGCAATTTGTCCATCGGGTGTTGTGGGGGCGGGTAACGGTTTAAAATTGTGCTTTAGCCGAGAAATACTGAGCTGGTTTTGCTGCCCAACGGGACTCCATGACGCTGCTTTTTGCACTCGCTGGTAAACCATACAAGCCCCGCCCACACCAAAAACTTTTAGCACCAAAGCCGATCTCAGTATATTCCCTGTTGCCAAGTCTTACAACACCCTCCACAATTTCCACCAAAAGGAAAAAGCTGCAAACAACTATGACACCAAGTACTGGGGACTGGTATAAAGCTAACTATCGCTATCTGTTAGGTGCTGTCGAGCAAGTGCGTCAAATTCTAGAACATCATCTTTCTTCCGATCCACAACAATCAACCTCACCGTTCCCTTTACAACACCCGATTGCTGCTTCTTCCCCCAACAATACCTTATTTCGGTTAGATGAACTGTGTGCTACTTTTAACCTTAAACCGATCGAACGCGATATCGTTTTAATCTGCGTTGGCATGGAATTGATGCCCGATTTGAGGTTGCTGTGCGCTGCCATCCACGCCGATCCGCAATTAAGCTATCCTACATTCGCCCTGGCTGCAAAAGTCTTCCCATCTTTTGAGTGGAGCGTTATTTCTTCTTATTCTCCCCTACAGCAAAAGCAGTTAATCGAAATTGGTTCCAGCCCTACTTTAACTCTGGCTCCTTTACGAATTGACCAAACGCTCCTCTGCTATCTTCTGGGCGAACCTTGTTTAGATGAGGTTTTATCAAGCACGATCAAACCCATAAATTTACCCCAAGAATATACAATTAAATTACCGCAACCCCAGGGAAAAATTGCCCAGGATATGGCAAAATATTTATCAAGTTATACAAAAGGATCAAAAAATAATATCGTCCAGTTGTGCGGGTTAGAAGTAGCGGTTATTCACGATATTGTTGCCCTTTCTTGCTCTCTGGCTGGCTGCAATCTTTTTACAATCAAAGTTCACAAACTCCCAACCGCTTCTAGCGAAATTAATTATTTAATCCAGCGGTGGTCACGCTTTGCACTGCTTTTTAAAGGCGTTTTATTGCTAGACTGCCATCAAGCTGATGCAGTAACAGGCGCAGTCCTCGATGCGATGCAAGATCTAGTTCAAGGCATACAAACTCGATTAATCGTAACTTGTCCCGAACGCATTCCTTTTCTAAAAAATTCTACGCTAACTTTCAACGTGCCTCAATTAACCCCAACCGAACAACTAGCCATCTGGCACAATAATTTGGGAAGTGCAGCGGGCGAACTTAATGGGCAAGTAGAAGCTTTGGTTTCCCATTTTAATCTTAGCTCTGGTACGATTCAAGCAGCTTGTGCTGAAGCATTAAATGCGTCAAAAGTCAACTCTTATAACTCAGAAAATTTTGGCACAATTTTGTGGAACACTTGCCGCGAAATGGCGCGTCCCCAACTTGATGACTTGGCTATGCGCGTTGAGTCAACGGTTACTTGGGATGATTTAGTATTGCCAGAACAAAAGCAGAAAGTGCTGCGCGAAATGGTAGCCCAAGTTCGACAGCGATCGCAAGTTTATTATCGTTGGGGATTTGGCGGTAAAAGCGTCCGAGGTTTGGGTATTAGTGCCTTATTTGCTGGAATGTCTGGAACCGGAAAAACAATGGCGGCGCAAGTGGTAGCTAACGAATTAAACTTAGATTTGTATCAGATCGATTTAAGTTCGGTTGTGAGTAAATATATTGGCGAAACGGAAAAGAATTTGCGGCGGATCTTTGATGCGGCGGAAAATTGCGGTGCGGTGTTGTTGTTTGATGAAGCAGATGCACTTTTCGGCAAACGATCTGATGTGAAAGATGCGCGCGATCGCTACGCCAACCAAGAAGTTAGCTATCTGCTGCAACGGATGGAATCTTACCAAGGTTTGGCAATCTTAACGACGAATTTGAAAGATTCCCTGGATAATGCTTTTAATCGCCGCATTCGGTTCCTTGTCAAGTTTGGCTTTCCAGAGCAAATCCAACGCGAGGAAATTTGGCGGCGGGTTTTTCCCCAGCATACGCCACAACAGGGATTGGATTTTCGCAAGCTGGCAAGGTTGAGTGTAGCGGGGGGGAATATTCGCAGTATTGCTTTGAATGCGGCATTTTTAGCCGCTGATGCTGGAGAAGCCGTGATGATGAAACATTTGTTAGCGGCGTCAGTTAGCGAATATAGCAAGTTGGAAAGAACTATCACCGATAACGAGATTGCAGGTTGGGTGTAATATCAAGCAAGTAGGGGCGGGTTTTACCAACAAATCTGCTCGCACCACGAGATATCTCGTAAAACCCGCCCCAAAAGGTAGCGCCAAGTATAAATAAACCCGCCCCCCCCTAGCTGCTACGATACTATTCCGTTTAAGTAGTCATGATAAGTTGCCAAACTGCTGATGCACAGTTTATCTGACGCTGCGGCGATTGTTTAAGCGCGATCGCTTGGAGATTTGTTCTTTTTCTCTTCAAAACGCTCTCTCACAGCTTTAGCTGCCAAATGGGCGAGTAGGTTTGCAAGTGAACGATCTTCTTGTTCTGCCCATTGTGACAAGGCTTGATAGACATCTTCTGTCAGGGTAACAGTGACTCGCAGGCGTGGTGGCATTTCTTTACTTCAATAACTTAATTATCGCGCCCAGAATCCTTTGCTTTCTGCGCTTGGCGCTCTTTAACAGCTTTGGTTAGCAGATAGGTTGCCAAACTGCTGATGGATCTGCTTTCGTCTTGTGCCCATTCCTCCAAAGCTTTTTGGATTTCCTCTGGCAGGTATGCAGTTACGCGCCCCTTTGCAGCCATTAGTCGTACAGCTAAATCTATCAACACAGTCCATCTTACGCTGCTGCGAGCCGGTACAGATATAACTGATCTATTGTAATGTATTTTTCATTAAAATACGTCATTTTTTGCTATTATGAAACCTGTAAAAAGTCAAAAGCCAGCCCGAAACCGTGGAAAGTGAGGGCTGGCTCTGGCTCCGTTATTGATTGGGAGACAAATTTATAGCGGATTGCAGCCGGATGAGGTACACCTTCGT
>DNGJ01000528.1:0-25360 GCA_003486305.1 Cyanobacteria bacterium UBA11371 | reverse complement strand
ACAAACGAAGCCTGAAGGCTGTACCTCACTCACTTGCAATCCGCTGTAATTATGACTTATCGTGAACGGTTGTACTGTTGGGCGATCGCTCGTCTATTGCCGAATCAGCAATGGATAATTATTGCCCGGTTTCGCAGTCGGTCAGATGCAGAGGGTCACTTTCAGTTTCTGCGGCGAAATACACCCAATGTGCAGTTGAAGGTGGTGTTTGATATGGAGTCGCGCCTAACCCAATCTCCCTCGTAAGGTTGCGAAACCCCCAGAAACCGGGTTTTTTAGAAAAACCCGGTTTCTCATGCCTCATGCCCCAATCAAAGCTATTGACTATATTGCCCCCACTGTTGTAAATCAAAGAAGCGACAGACTAACTTCCTCGTTCAACCTAATGCTAAAAATAAAACCTTTAATTGTTAGCTTATCCGTAATGTTACTAGCTATGGGTGCTGGATGTACTGGAGATTCAGAAAAAAATACTTCCGCCCCTGAAACTAACCCAGTAAAAAAAGAGACACAAGAAGTGAAATCAGAATCCCCTGCGGCGCAAGCAAGTAAACTGGTAACCTCTCCGCCAAGCAATCCAGATCCAGCAATTCAACAGAAAACGCAACAATACGTGAAACAATTGGCGGCTAAAGGATTTGCCGGAAAAAATCAAGGGATATGGATTCAATCGGGGAATACGCTGTTAGCCAATTATCAAGGCACAGTACCCCTACCTGCGGCTTCGCTGACTAAGGTTGCAACCAGCCTCGCAGCGCTTTCTACCTATGGTGTCGATCGCCAATTTATCACGGAAATTGGGGCAACTGGGCCGATTGAAAACGGCGTGTTGCAGGGAGATTTGGTGATTCAGGGGGCGGAAGATCCGTTTTTTGTTTGGGAGGAAGCGATCGCTCTAGGTAACACTTTAAATCAGCGGGGAATCAAGCGCGTCAGTGGTAATTTAGTTATCGTCGGCAAGTTTTACATGAACTACGAGCAAAGCGCCCTCAAATCGGGTAATCTGCTCAAACAAGCATTGAATTCCCGTCTTTGGACTGCACCCATCGCAACCCAGTATCAAACTTTACCTCCCGGAACCCCGCGTCCCCAAGTCAAAATTGATGGCTCGGTGCAGCTTTCTCCCATCACTCCCAGTCAGGTAACGCCCCTAGTGCGTCATTATTCATACCCGCTCACCGAACTGCTGAAAAAAATGAATAGCTACAGCAACAACAAAATGGCACAGATGATAGCCGATTCCGTCGGGGGTGCAACAGTCGTAGCAGAAAAAGCAGCCAAAGCAGCGGGAGTACCTCAAAAGGAAATTCAACTAATTAATGGTTCCGGATTGGGGGAAGAAAATAAAATTTCTCCCCGCGCCGTCATAGCAATGTTTTTAGCAATTCAGCAATATTTGGAAACTAAAAACATGACAATTGCCGATGTTTTTGCCGTTGTAGGACAAGATCAAGGCATCTTAGAACAGCGTCAAATTCCGCCCCTATCAGTGGTTAAATCGGGAAGTTTAAATCGGGTGAGTGCTTTAGCAGGAGCATTACCAACTCAGCAGCAAGGAATTGTTTGGTTTGCAGTTCTAAATTCTGGCGGGGACTTAGAAAGATTCCGCGCCGAACAAGAGGCGCTGTTAAAAAGTTTTGTGCAGCAGTGGGGAGGAGTAGCGTCATCGCCTGCTGAGTTAACTCCAGAGAGTAAAATTAAAACTTCTCGCAATGAAATTGTGAATTAGTTATTGGCTAATTGCGAGCTTGCTAATTGCTAATTGGTCGTAAGTTTAAGTTGGAGGCGAATTATGGAACTAAAATCAGTGGCAATGGAAATTCCTGAAGGCAGTAACATTATTATTGGTCACAGCCACTTTATTAAAACAGTCGAGGATTTGTATGAAATTATGGTGGGGACTTCGCCACAGGTAAAATTTGGCATTGCCTTTTGCGAAGCATCTGGGCCATGCTTGATCCGAGTGGTAGGAAATGATGAATCTTTGCCAGCTGTGGCAACTAAAAATGCACAGGCAGTTGCCGCCGGACATAGTTTTGTCATTCTGTTAAAAGAAGCATTCCCGATTAACTTTTTGAATGCTATTAAGCAGTGTCCGGAAGTTTGCACAATTCATTGCGCGACAGCAAATCCGGTGCAGGTAATTGTGGCGGAAACCGAACAGGGAAGAGGCATTTTGGGGGTTGTGGATGGGTTTTCGCCCAAGGGTGTGGAAAGTGCTGATGATGTGAAGGCACGCCAGGAATTTTTACGCAAGATCGGTTACAAATTGTAGGGAACATCATCAATATTGGGATTTATACCCAAATATTTCGCGTGCCTTTTCAGGCGGGGTTTGATTCTGACATGGTGGGTAGGGAACAGGTAATAGATTGTTCTTTCTACCACAATATCTTGCTTGCCGTGCCCCTACTGACTGATGACCGATGGGTGTTCTTGCAGTGGGTAGGGAACAGGAATAGATTGTTCTTTCTACCACAATATCTTGCTTGCCGTGCCCCTACAGGCATGATTTTGCTTGCCTTTTCAGGCGGGGTTTGATTCTGACATGGTGGGTAGGGAACAGGTAATAGATTGTTCTTTGTACCCAAGTATCTTGCTTGCCGTGCCCCTACTGACTGATGACCGATGGGTGTTCTTGCAGCAGGTGGCGGACTTCTTCATCGGTGGTTTGCTCGAATTGATCGTACCAGACGCTGATTGAATAGAAGCGCTCTGGTGTCACCAGAGAGACAACTTCGTCTACTTCTGCTTTCAATTCTTTGTAGGTGGAGAGGGGCGCTACTGGTACGGCTACGATTATGCTGGCTGGTTGTTGCTGTCGCAAGGTGGCGATCGCAGCACGCAAAGTTGCTCCCGTAGCTATTCCGTCATCCACCAAGACGATCGCAAGCCCTTGCAAGTCTCCGAATGGACGATCGCCTCGGTAAGCGCGATCGCGTCTTTCTAATTCTTTCTCTTCCAACTCGACAACTTTTGCGATCGCTTCCGGGGAAACTTGCAGCGATTCCACCACATCGTGGTTTAGTACCATCACCCCACCCATCCCGATCGCACCCATCGCCAATTCTTTGTTTCCCGGTGCCCCCAGCTTCCTCACCAGACAGATATCTAACGGCAAATTCAGTGCCACAGCAACTTCATACGCCACGGGTACGCCCCCACGGGGCAGCCCCAACACCAGTACGTCGCCGCGATTGGCGTATAAGCTCAGCTTTTTAGCCAGCTGTTGTCCCGCTTCGGTTCGGTTGCGAAATCGCCTCATCTTTTTTCCTCCCTTGCGTGGAGCGGCTGCGTTGCCGTTTTTTAACTTGTCGCGCTCAATTCCCTCAAATCCCCATCCAGCAATTTGGTTGGCAAATAACCCGCGATCGCATTCTGGTTTATTTAATTCTCAATTTTATTTACTTACTTATTATTTTAACACATTTTTGCTAAAATTTATGCAAATTTTTGTTGACTTATTTAATTAAGACCGTACAGGTTCAAATGTTGCTTGTCTGGGCGGGTTTCACAAAGTGTTTTGTTGGGTCAGATCGATAATTTCACCAAAGCGAAAATCGCGGACTAACTCGGTGAGAGCAGTTGCGAGGGTTGTATATTCCGCTGGAATATCTTTAAGCAGTTGAAAAATCCAGCTATCATCGCAGTCAACCGCAGCCTGATGCAGTTTGGCGATCCAATCATCGGGCATTACTCTCAAAGCGGTAGGAGTCAGCTTTAGAACGGGGGGTGGGGAGACTTCGCAACTGTGGGTAGGCGCTTCATATATGTAACGCAAGTTCAAAAGATCGGCTATTTTGCCATAGATAACATTAGCTTGAAACGGTTTACTAATAAAATCGTCACAACCCGCCGCAAAAATAGCGGCGCGATTTTCTTCAAAAGCAAACCCAGTGACAGCAACAATCGCGGTGGTTTGTCCGCGAGGAGTACTTTTGATTTTCTCTGTTGCTTGATAACCGTTCATCACGGGCATTCGCAGATCCATCAAAATCAGATGGGGTTCCCATTCTTCCCACATTGTCACGCCTTCTTGCCCGTTTTTAGCTTCCTTGACTTCAAAACCAACCGATGTCAGCAGCTTTGACAGCAGCCAGCGGTTTTCCGGTTGATCTTCCACAATTAATAAGCGAACTGGCGTTTGGTTGGGTGCTAAACCGATAATCCTACGATCTTGTTGTTGCTGTGGAAAATCGGTTGCGCTTGCTAAACCCACGGGAATGTCAAACTTGAAAGTGCTTCCGGTTCCTGGAGTACTGCTGACGGTAAAATCCCCACCCATCAAGTTGACAAACTTGCGACTAAGCGCTAACCCCAGTCCAATTCCGGCTTGCCATCCTTCAGCTGTGTTAGTTTGCACAAATGGTTTGAATAAAGTTGTAGCGGCTTTGTCTGTGAGGCCAGAACCAGTGTCTATGACTTCAAATATGAGGCGGTAATTGGTAATTGGTAATTGGTAATTGGTAATTGGTGAATTTCCCACAACCCGCAAGGTCACCGTACCAACATCGGTAAATTTGATCGCATTGTCGATCAGGTTAACTAAGACTTGCCGCAACTTTTTTTCGTCGGCGGTGATGTACTGGGGAACTTCGCGCGATCGCTCAAACATCAACTGGATTTTTTTGGCACCTGCTTTGAGGCGCATCATCTCTTGAATTCCATTTAAAAGCTGGTACAAATCAAAGTTAGTTTCATCGAGCTTGGCGGTACCTGCTTCGATTTTTGACAGTTCTAGGACGTTATTAATTAAATCGAGTAAGTGTTGACCGTTGTGATGAATAATCTCTAGATGGGATTGATGTTCTAAAGCAATTGCCGCATCCCGTTGCATCACTTGAGCAAAACCCAAAATTGCATTGAGTGGCGTTCTAAGTTCGTGACTCATGTTGGCGAGAAATTCGCTTTTAGCTCGGTTAGCTGCTTCGGCGGCTTCTTTGGCTTGGTGCAGTTTGGTTTCTACCAGTTTGAGTTCGGTAATGTCAAAAATTGCGCCATCGAGCCAGAGAATGTCTCCGTTTGACTTGCGGATACCTTGACCTTTTTCGTAAACCCATCGGATGCTGTTATCGGCACTAATGATGCGATATTCGATTGTATAAGGCTGTTGCTCTTGCATCGCGCTATTGATGGCAATTTCCACCGTTTCCCGATCTTCAGGATGGATAATACTGGCAAAAGTTCGCACTTGATTGTTAATAAAATCCGATGGGGGATAACCGGAAATTTGGGCGATCGCATCGCTGATAAATTCCATTGTCCAGTCGCGATCGCAAGCACAGCGGTAAATTACCCCCGAAATATTGGCAACTAAAGACCGAAATCTGGCTTCGCTTTGCTGTAATGCTTCGGTATCGGTCTGAATTCGATCCGCCATGCGGTCAAACGCTGCCGATATTTGCGTCAGTTCATCCCATCCTTGCAACTGGGCGCGCACATCTAGCTTTCCTTGGGCTAAACTATTGCTGGCTGCAACTAACTTCGATGCCCGCTGCGTCAAGATTTTGTCAAACAGCAACCAAATCGCAACGCAACCAGAGGCGATTACAGCTATTGATTCAAGCGATCGCTGTAAAGCATCAGCATACGCCGCGTTTTTTTCCGCCGAAAGGTCATACTCTACTAATAAAATGCCGACTCTCGTTGGACGCAGTTCACCAGGTCTAGCGCCCAACAACACCGGATAAATTCCCCAGATGTTCCGCCTATCCTCAGAAAGAAAAAGTTGCGCTGACATCTTTTCCCGCACAACAGAAAATGCACTCAAGCTCTTCGCCCCAGGAGTTTCGCTGACTGGAAGGTTTCGCAGTTCGTAACGGGTGGATAGGATGACGCGGTTGTTTTCATCGCACAGTAAAACCAACCGCAACTTGGGGTCGCTTCCCATCTTACTGATAACTATTTCCGCTTGCTCGACATCGCCCCTACGGTATAAATATTCCAAGATCCCGGAAGTTTGACTCCCCACCAACCGGAGATCGTGGACTACGCCTTCTTCTTCACGGGAATTAGACAGGGATACTTCCCGTTGAAAAGAAAATACACCCAGCAAGCTGCTGAACAATACCAAAATAGTTGGAATCGAGAAACGCAGAGGCAATGAAAAACGTTTCATGAGCAGCACAGCCAAACCCGATGTCATGTACCTATTTTGCTTTACCACTTGGCTTGGTTGACGAACCGATCGTCCAGTAAGGGGGTGGTGTCCACTGCTTTAGGTAACAAATTGTTTTCTAACATCACCTGAGCCAGCAACTTTATGGTATTGAGTAACGTCGGGTCGGTTTTATTCAGCAATCTTTGGTTTTCTTGCAAGTTTGGCTGGCTCAGACCTTCTAAAGATTGTAGGAACTGTTCCGGCGTTACACCCGTGCGCCCAGCAATTCTACTTGCCGCATCTTGCGGGTTATTTTGCAAGTACTCCAGGGCGCGAAACCTACCGTTAATCAAGGCTTGCACTGTATTTGGTTGGTTTTGAATCGCGCTGGCTCGCACGATCAAAACATCGACAATTTCCCCCGGAATTTGCTTGCTGTCAAACAGTATTTTTGCACCCGTTGCCAATAGTTTGGTCAGGGGTGGCCCAAATGTTACGACTGCATCTATTTTTCCTTCTTTAAACGCTCGTTCGTGTTCCGATACTTGCAAGGGCACAATTTGCACGTCTTTGGGCGACAATCCAACTTTCCCCAAGGCACGGGTAATTACAAATGCCCCCAAAGCCGTTGATTCAACCCCCACCCGTCGCCGTTTTAAATCTTGCATGTTCTTAATATTTGGTTTGCCTAAAATTGCATCGCCACCGGCAGAAAAATCCATCACGGTTACAATCCGAACATCCGGATTAGTTGCTGCTAATACTAATGCTTGATCTATCGAAATACCGGCGGCTTCAATTTCTCCATTGCGATAAGCTCGCACTTGTTCTGTTCCGGAAGGATAATCGACCAAACGAATCGCAGTGTTATCGTAATAGCCTAAACTGCGAGCCAAATACAAAGTTTCGTATCCAGGCCAAACATTAGTACCAACGCGCAACAGGGGTGGGGATTCTTGGACGCAGCTGAGGGCGAATAACAACAGCGCCGCACCGATCAAAATAGTAGCACCAGAGCGAGGTTTCAGCTTTAATTGACTCCCAAGTCGCAAAACAGGTCTTTGGCTGGGCTTCATATATCCAACAGTAAGGTTAAAATTTAACTAGGAAGTCCTTACCGTATATTATTCCCACTTTGCCTGTCTAATTAACAGCTGCCCTCAAGATCTACATCCTGCTAGATCATCCTGGTTCGTTACTACATGAATAGCAAATCCCCTGACCAGGAATTGCTGGTTTTCCGCAGAAGCTACAAACGTCTTGAGCAATAAAATATTTTGACCCCTTAGCTGGTATAATCTTGATTTCTGCCTGGATTTCTTCGACTCGCCTTGCCAAAATAGTATATTGGCTTCTTAATTCGGCAATGGCATTATGAATTCTGGTTTCTACATTTTCTTGGATGGCAAGACCATCATTTTTTAATTGAAAGTGTAGGATCTGAATTTCCCGTTCTATCTGGCACAATCTTTGTTTAATATCGGGAATACGGAAGCTATCTATGCGGCTATCTACCTCTTTTATTTCTCCTTGTAATTCCTTGATCTCGTTACGGCTGACTATATTTTTAAATGCTTCTATTGGCTGCCTGTGCTGAATATTTTGATCGAGCCAATATATTTTATTTTGCAAAAATTGCAGGTATTTTGAGAGTTGTTCTATTGAAGTTTCGTGTTGAGATTCGGCTGCTATTAAGTTGGAAATGGTATTGGAATCTTGCCAGCTTTGTAGTTGCTTCTCTAATCGAATAAGGCTCGCCTGACTCTCTTGATAAGCTTGAGAGATCCGGTTTTTTTCCCATGAATTTAGTCCCAGGGCAAGCGAGAGCGGAACAGATGCTAGCGTTGCCAGCAGAGATTGTTGCAATATGACAGCAGCTACCGAGCTACCAAGAGAACTAGCAATTAGTAAAACTTCTGTAATACCAAGCCAACGATGGCTGACCTTAGCTGAGGCTGTTTGAGTATTTTTCATAAAACACCTCTTGCTAATTGCTAATTGCTAATTGCTAATTGCTAATTGCTAGTTGGGTTAACAGGCTTTTGCCTGCTGGAAAAGTAGCCATTAGCCATTAACCATTAGCCATTACTGTTTGATGTAACTAGCAACTTGTGTTCATAGTTCTGCTGGGTTGCACTTTAAATTAAAGTTTTCCCAACTAAAGTATTATCCTAGCTTTGATGCCAGAGAAATAACCGCGATCGCTACAAAAATTTAACCAGTCTCCCTCCTGCCCCCACTTGACGGTTGCACCACTATGGTGTATGCTCATCATTTATCGGTTGCATTCCTTGCCCAGGGAGCAGCCCGTTCCGAAAAATCTAGTTCCGCTGCCCAAAGCTGAGGAAACAGCAATGGACAGCATGACCCCCCAAACTGTCAGGAGCAGTCTGGGAGGCTAATTGAGAATTTTAACATTCTCCGTAGCCACGCTGCTTTGCTTTGCCTTACGGGGTGGCTAGATTTTTTGGTTTGAAACCCAAAAAATTAGGAGTCCGATCGTGCCAGTACCGAATTCGGATCTGATGATGAGCATTCTCATCCGCTACCGCCAGCGACTTTCTACCGATAAATCGACTCGGAAATCGGGATGGTAATTGGTAGGGATTCGGATCTGGCACCAAAGCTTGTATCCCGCCAGCGATTTTAATCGCTGGCTAATAGCTGAAGTCCACTCAAGTGGACTATAGCGTATTGCAGTTATCAAAAGTGTACCTCACTTAGTTGCAATCTGCTATAAAAGCTTTTTCAGTCGGATTTACAGCGGATTGCAAGTGGATGAGGGAAAGCGTTTTCGCTTCGTTTGTGTAGCGGCACCCTTAAGAGTGCCGCTACACAAACGAAGGTGTACCTCATACGGCTGCAATTCGCTATATCCGACTTTCGCTATTAGACTCTTAATTTATTCCCCGTCGGGTCATGGTAACAGGTACAAGATCTTGGCGATCGCACTGTACCCGATTGCGGCAAACCGATCGCAACGGCATCTGTGCGTTCGTAGGGGCACGGCATCGGAAATATTTTGCCGTACCCCTACAGTTGCTTTGCGTTAATGTTTGGGCTTGATCAACAAAGCTACAATTAAAGCGGGCGTTCCTACAACTAAGCCCAAAGGTAACCACAGATTCAAGCTGCGTCCTTTATTTTGGGCTATGATGGCAGCGATCGCACCGATAACGCAGTGAAGGCTAAGCATCAGGTAGATAGTTGATTCGATGGGTAAATCTGACATTAAAACCTCTATTAATCTCACGATATGATTCCCCGATTGACTCTTCAAGAAACCTTAAAACCAGAATATACACTTTTCTTAGAAGCTTTGGCAAAAACTCCCTTTTCTGGAGAAATGCGCCCGGATTTTGCCAGTCGGTTGTTGATGTCTACCGATAACAGCATTTATCAAATATTGCCCCAAGCAATTGTCTTTCCCCGCAGCGAGTCAGATTTGGTGCATTTGTTTAAATTAGCCAATCGAGAACAGTTTAAAAATATCGCATTTGCTCCTAGAGGCGGGGGGACGGGAACCAACGGTCAATCGCTTTCACCTGGAATAATAATTGATTGTTCTAAGTACATGAATCGGATTTTAGAAGTGAATTTAGAACAAGCTTGGGTGCGAGTGCAACCCGGAGTAGTTTTAGACCAATTAAATGCTGATTTGAAACCTTATGGGGTATTTTTTGCGCCTTCGGTATCGCCGAGCGATCGCGCGACGATTGGCGGCACGATTAATACGGATGCTTGCGGCAAAGGTTCGAGAATTTATGGGAGAACCAGCAATCATATTTTGGAATTAAACTGGGTTTTATCTGATGGGACTGCGGCGCGATCGCATTCCATTTCTCCTGCTACTTTATCCGACCTCAAACAACAGCCAGGTCGTCTGGGAAAAATTTACCGCCAAGTCGATGAAATTGTCACCTCAAAGCGAGAAATAATCGCCCAAACTTTCCCCAAAATCCCCAGATTTATGACCGGGTATAACTTGGCGAAAGTCTATCAAAACGATAATTTTAACCTAAATTGGATTTTAGCGGGGTCAGAGGGAACCCTAGCCGTGATTACAGAAGCAAAATTAAAGTTAACCCCCCTGCCCAAATACAAACAATTGCTAGCAATTCACTACCGCTGTTTTGACGATGCCTTATCAGCCGCCGAAACTTTATTAGCAACAGAACCAGCAGCAATAGAAACGATTGATGAAAAAATTTTAGACCTCGCCAAACAGGATGCCATTTACCATCATGTCAAAGACTTTGTAGGGGATGCCAAAGCACTTAATTTAGTTGAATTTACCGGAGAAACTATAGAGGAAATTCAACATAAAGTTAGCGAAATTAAATTAGAGAATGGATATTATTTAGCGCCAAATGGTTCAGAAATAAACAACCTGTGGAACTTGCGAAAAAAAGGGGTGGGATTATTGGGAAATACCAAAGGAGAAAGAAAACCGATTCCTTTTATTGAAGATACTGCCGTCTCGCCCGAATGTCTAGCCAGTTATATCCGAGAATTTAAAGCCTTACTAACAGAATACGAGCTAGATTATGCCATGTTTGGTCACGTAGACGTGGGATGCTTGCACGTGCGACCGGCATTAGATATGAAAGCGCCAAACGATGAAAAACTAATCCGGGAATTATCCGATAAAGTTGTATCCTTGGTGCGGAAATATGGCGGCGTTATGTGGGGGGAACATGGGAAAGGATTTCGCAGCGAATATACTCCTATTTTCTTTGGGGAGTTGTATGAAGACTTGCGGAAAATTAAGGCAGCTTTTGACCCGGATAATCGATTAAATCCAGGAAAAATTGTCACTCCTTTTGGTAGCGACGCAGAAGTTGTGAAAATTGAATCGCCTTTGCGGGGTCATTTTGACCGACAAGTTCCCGCCTCTGTGCGTGAGGAATATGCAGAGGCATTTAGTTGCAATGGGAATGGAGCGTGTTTTAATTTTAATCCCGATAGCGTCATGTGTCCGTCTTATAAGGGTACAAGCGATACGCCTAACGGCACACTTCGCGATCGCATCCATTCTCCCAAAGGTCGCGCTACCTTACTCCGGGAATGGTGGCGACAAATTGGTACAGTAGGGGCACGGCATCAGAAAAACTTTGAATTGGTGACAAAACTTAATACTGCCGTGCCCCTACCCCCTGCGTATACAGGGACACGGCAGGAGAAAAACTTTGAATTGGCGAAAAAACACACTGCTGCCGTGCCCCTACCCCCCGTTGAATGGGAGGAATTAGAAAAACCTGCAATTTTCCCAATAAAACTCTGGAATACCCTGCAAAAATATTGGGGAGTTTATGACTATTCCCACGAAGTTTATCAAGGAATGCACGGATGTCTTTCTTGTAAAGCTTGTGCCACTCAATGCCCGATTCATGTCGATGTTCCCCATCTAAAATCGAAGTTTTTACAACTTTATTACACCCGTTATCTCAGACATTGGCGCGATTACTTTTTTGCGAATATCGAAACCCTCGCCAGCTGGCAATCTTATGCACCCGATTTATTTAATTTTATAACTCAAAACCCCGTTTCCCACTGGTTGATTAAAAACTTGCTCGGTTTGGTCGATCCGCCCGTACTAAGTTCATTCACACTCAAACAAGGATTAGCAGAAAGACAAGCGCCAAAATTCGATTTGATCGAATTATCTAATCTCAGTCAAGCACAACGGGAAAATAGCGTTATTTTGCTGCAAGATGCCTTTACCAGCTTCTTTGAATCGCAACTGGTTCTCGACACCTATGACTTGCTTTCCCAACTCGGATATACCGTTTATATGCCGCCGTTTTTTGCTAGTGGGAAACCTTTGCACGTCAAAGGATTTTTGCCACAATTTCGCACAATTGCTCAGAAAAATTTCCAGACTATAACTAAGTTAGGGAATTTGGGAATTCCCGTAATTGGCATTGAACCCAGCATCGTCCTTACTTATCGGGATGAGTATATCAAAATCCTCGATGCAAAAGCAGTTTTTCCCAGAGTTCAGTTATTGCAAGAATTTCTGGTAACTCAGCTTGAACGCCTGCCAAAAATAGGGGCACGGCATCATCAAAATGAAGGTCTACTACCAACATATTTAGATCGCCGTGCCCCTACTACCTGCGAATCCTATTATTTATTAGGACACTGTACCGAAAAGACAATTGCTTTAACTTCTCAACAACAATGGCAGCAAGTTTTCGGTGCGATAGGAATTCCTTTAACATTGGTTTCTACAGGTTGCTGTGGTATGGCAGGAATTTACGGACACGAAACCGAACACTATGCTCAATCTAAGGCAATTTATCAGATGAGTTGGGGGCGACACATTCCATCTTCCCCAGAAGAGAGACAAAGACTTTTAGCAACTGGTTTTTCTTGTCGTTCTCAAGTCAAGCGATTTGAGGGGTTTTCGCCTAACCATCCAGTGCAAGTTTTGTTGACTTGTATGGTTAATAGCGTTGTAGGGGCGGGTTATACCAGAAACCTTTGATTTGGGGCGAATTGTCTTTATAAACCCGCCCCCCCCGTGGGAGACCCAACGCCAGCGGACATGATATTATATCAAGTCCGGTTGCATCGGCATCGCACTCCTTGGGGCGGGTTTATAAAGGTATCTCGCGGTTCCACACCGATTGGTAAAACCCACACCGTAAACACAATTAACTATAGAAGTCCGATGCTAACGGATATGATATGATGTATCCTCTGAGTGCTAACTGAACACCGTAAAAACACGGTTGCGATCGCATAACTTAACTTACAAAAATCTTAATATAGCTTGTGTGTTAACACCTCGATGGTTACTGCATCGTCACCAGTCAGGAATTAATACATATTGTTAACTATTGCAACGAATTAAATCAAATAATGGCAAAGCCAAAAACCATACGATCGATCAATTCACCAGGGTTAATCAAACAATTCTTCACCCTTTTCTTACCAATTTCAGCACTGGCGGGCGGGATTTTGGCAATTGTTTACCAAGCCGAGGTAAAATCAGATAGAAAAGCCATAGAAATTAGAGAACAACGCACTGTAGAACTACCAGCCAAAAGCATTGCGAGCGATTTCAAAGCGGTGGTATCGGACTTGAAGTTTTTAAGCGCACAAAATGAACTGAAAAGACTGCTAGAAGAACCACAAAACCGACGAATTCGCCAACGGATGGCGGAAGAATATTTAGCGTTTTCTCAATATAAAAATATCTACGACCAGATCAGATTTTTAGACACTGATGGTCAGGAAATTATCAGGGTCAACTTCAACAACGGTAAGCCTAGTATCGTACCCGAACCAGAGCTGCAATCTCAAGATAACCGCTATTGGTTTAATGACACATTGAAGCTAAACCAAGGAGAAATTTTTGTTTCCCCCCTCGATTTAAATGTGGAACGGGGAAAGATCGAGCAGCCACTCAAACCCATGATTCGTTTTGGCACCCCCGTATTTGATAGTGAGGGTACAAAAAGGGGAATTGTAATACTCAACTATTTCGGAGCAAACCTGCTCGACAATTTTCAGAAAGCTTGCGCTGCAACCTTGGGCCAATGTATGCTCCTAAATGCCGATGGATTTTGGCTCAAATCAGCCGAACCAAAAGATGAATGGGGATTCATGTTACCCAATGGGAAAGATAAGACATTTGCCAAACAATTTCCCGAAGCTTGGCAGAAAATGTCTGGGAATAATCAGGGACAATTTGAGACAGCAGATGGGATGTTCACTTATATTAGTGTCTATCCGCTCAGCCAAGAGCAAAAATCTAGTACCGGGTCGATTAAACCCTTTAGAGCGAGGCTGGGTCAGGTTGAACCTAAAGCCTATAAGTGGAAGATTGTTTCTCGCGTACCGCCAGAAATTTTGTATGCCAAATCGCGGCAATTGCTGGTTAATTTCCTACTGATATATGCAGGCTTAGTTGTCGGTATTGCCATCGTATCTGCGTGGATAGTGCGCGTTCGCCAGAGCAATCAAATAGTACAGGAGGAGTTAAAAGAATCCGCAGCTAGACTGCGAGAACTCCAAGAAGGAGAAGAATTGCTGAAGCGCCGCCTTTCTAGCCAAATTCGCAACTCGCTTGACTTGGATGCAATCTTAAAAACTGCCGTGCAAGAAATTCGCGATTTGCTGCTAATTGATCGCTGCCAGTTTTTCTGGTATAAAACCGACGGCGAGCAAGTTTACTGGGAGGTAGTTCGGGAAGCGAAAAATCCTGAATTGCCCAGTTTAATTGGCGTTTATCCAGCCAAAGAAATGGGTTTGCGATTAGAAGATGTTTTAGCAGTGGGAATGCTGCGAGTTGATGATATTGGCACTCTCAGCAACGCTATGCGACAAAAGTGCTTGGGTTTGTTGGGTTATACTTCGGTATTGGCGTTACCCGTGCAAACTCACTCTGGTGTTGCGGGGATGGTTAGCTGCGGTAACATTAGGGAAATTCGACACTGGGACGATCGCGAAGTCGAGAGCTTACAAGCAATTGTAGAACAACTTGCGATCGCTATCGACCAAGCCGAACTTTACCGTCAAAGTCGCTCCAGTGCTGCTTTAGCAACTGCACAAGCAGAAAAACTCCAACAAGCTTTGCACGAATTGCAGCAAACTCAAGCGCAACTGATTCAAACTGAAAAAATGTCCGGTTTAGGTCAGCTAGTTGCTGGAGTTGCTCACGAAATTAACAATCCAGTTAACTTTATTTATGGAAACATCACCCATGCCAACACTTACGCCCAAGGCTTACTCTCCCTCATACAACTTTACCAGCAAAATTATCCCAATCCTTCTGAAGACATCCAAGAATATATCGAAGAGATAGAACTCGAATATCTGAGAGCAGATTTTCCCAAAATTATCTCTTCGATGAAGTTGGGAACTGAACGCATCCGTCAGATTGTACTATCCCTGCGAAATTTTTCGCGCTTGGATGAAGCCCAAATGAAGCCAGTAGACATTCACGAAGGCATTGATAGTACGCTATTGATTTTGCAAAATCGCCTCAAAGAAAAGTCAGATCGTCCCGCTATTGAAGCGATTAAAGAATATGGCAATCTGCCTTTGGTAGAATGCTACGCCGGTCAGATAAATCAAGTATTTATGAATATTTTAAGCAATGGTATTGATGCGCTAGAACAGCGTCATGCCTCGTCAAAAATTGATGATAAATTACCTACTATTCGGATTCGCACGCAACTGTTAAATCCCGATTGGATTGCCGTGCGAATTGCCGATAACGGAGTGGGAATGACCGAAGCGGTGAAGTCAAAAATATTTGACCCTTTTTACACCACAAAACCCGTAGGGAAAGGCACGGGGTTGGGATTATCTATCAGCTATCAAATTGTGGTTGATAAGCATGGAGGGGTGCTGCGATGCGTTTCCGCACCCAAACAAGGAACAGAGTTCATTATTGAAATTCCCGTGCGACAAAATAGTAAACTGAAATCTTGCTAATTGCTAATTGGTAATTGGGAAAAAGGCAGTCTAATCTTGACAATTACCTATTACCCATTACCTATTACCAGTTAACGCACCATCTCCACTAGGAAGGAAAAGCAACCTGACGCAGAACAGTCATTGGTTTGCATTCTTTGAGCAGTTTCATTTGCTCGGAGTTTCGCACTAAAAGCGCCCCCGCGAAACCTAATGAATTGACAGAAATTGACTCGAATTCCTCTTGACTTCTGGGTATAATTAGCATCCATTTCCGCGTCGCTAAAAGATTGTACGCACCGGGGCGATCGCCATTATTTAATCCCAGGGTTTGGAGCAAGTTGCGGTAGCATTCTAGAGTAAACCCAGCAGCTGGTAACGGAGATTGCATCCAACTTGCGTCTAACTGTGCAAAAGTGTGTCGGAAAGGAAGACCCGGTATTGTGCCAATTGAGTCTTTAAACTCCGCTTTTTCTAGCAAAGGTGCAATGGGTATTTGCACACCAGTGGGTACAAGTGGTAGGGGAACCAATTGCAAGTGCTTGTGTCGCTGACTAGCACCGGCAATCTTTCCGCCATTGTAAAATGCTAAACCGTCAATTTCTGCCAAACATGCCCACATCGCCTCAAAATCTGGCAAAGTCAGCCAACTTTCCTGTTCCTCAAACTCACGGGTAATGATGAGCAGGTGATAATCTACAACGTTAAATTTATTCAAGATACAGACATGAGTATCGGAGATATCTGTAACGAACAGATCTTCATCGTAGGGCAGAAACGGGTTAAAATCCTGGCCTGAAGTTGCAGTTTCTTTGTTTTGTTTCTGCTTTGCTTCATCCTTACGCGCCAAGTTGGATAATATTCGCACCAGGAAGCGAACGCCATCTTGTTCTACAAACTCGTAATCTGTTGGAATCGACAGCAGCGCGCCGCAAGTAAGAGCATGTTCGGTTCGCTCTTTGACTTTTGTCCATAACGTGCCCGGTTTCAGCACTTTTAACCCTCCGCCCCATTGTATTTGCTTGCATCAATTTAACAAAATATCAATTATTGTTACCGAATTGGTTAGCCTTGAAACCCTAGTAACATTTAGGGCGAAAATAGAGATAGATAAAATAAACCGGGAAATGCAGCTTGGTTGCGATCGCATCTCAACCATATAGCGCCTAACACTTCTCGCCAATAGCTACAACCAGAGGTGGAAAATTATGTACACCTTTCCAATTGCTCACCCCATCACCTACATCATCGTCAAAATCTCCGTGCTGATTTTGGCATTGCTCCTGTGGTGGGTCGTCACTGCTGCACCAGTCACATAAAATCTGTAGGGGCACGGCATTAGACAATCTTGGGTAAAAATCAAAACCGATCTAAGCCGTGCCCCTACTTAAATTTCGGCAACATTCTACAATCTTGGGTAGAAATCAAAACTGATAAATTACGCCAAGGCCGTTTCCCGGAATCGACCCGTACTTGGAACAAGCGGTGTTTTGGTCATCGTTTCATCCGCGATTGATTGTAGCGATCGCAGACACCATTGCTCCTTTGCTACGCCCAAAATACTACGTTGAAGTAGAAGCGCGCACCTATCTTGACGAAGCCGATGAAGATGTGTTGGTGGGAATTCCAGATGCACTAATCCTTTCCATCGAGCGATCGCAATCCTTAACGCCACCCAACGCACAATTGGTGGCTTTCACCCATAACCGTTATACCCATTCGAGCTTACGCCAGCATAATTACTGATGAAGCTGGCGTAAACAATTGAATAAACTACTGCTCAGTCAAATTCGATTGATTAGAAGTGGTTCAGGTATGGTGATGAAGCTATGGTGTTTGCAAGGTGTGGCGATATGCCTAACGGCACACTTCGCGATCGCATCAACAATACTCTTCCCCTTTCCAGGTAGAGCGAATATTATACCAGATAATACTTTAAGAGTCAACTCAATTGTCACCCCCAACGGCAACAGCCTTACTATCAACGGGGGAAGCCGCGCCGGGGGAAATTTGTTCCATAGTTTTAGAGAATTTTCCCTCCCTACGGGCAGCGAAGCATTTTTCAACAATGCCATTGATGTGCAAAACATTTTTACCCGCGTTACGGGAAACAATATTTCTAACATCGACGGATTAATTCGAGCCAACGGTGCGGCTAACCTGTTTCTACTCAACCCCAACGGCATTGTTTTTGGCCCAAATGCCCAATTGAATATCGGTGGCTCTTTTATCGCCAGCACCGCCAGCAGTCTCAACTTTGCCGATGGCACAAGCTTTAGTACTAGCAATCCCCAAGCAACCCCATTGCTCACCGTCAGCGTGCCTGTGGGCTTAGGATTTAGCAGCAATGGAGGGCAGATTGCCGTCGAGGGAACCGGGCATCAATTAGCGCTCCCTAATATCGTAGGAGCCTACAGGCGCAGCGACGCGGGGGGATTGCAGGTGCAGCCCGGAAGAACTTTAGCACTCGTGGGTGGGGCAGTCAACTTGAGTGGGGGAAAGCTGACAGCACCGGGGGGACGGATTGAATTGGGCGGTGTGCTTGCAGGAGAAGTGGGAATATCGTTTAATCCGGTCGGATTAGCGCTCAATTACGATCGCGTGACCAGTTTCCAGAATATACAATTCGCGCAACGGGCAATAGCCGATGCGAGTGGCACCACGGCAGGATTTGTTCAACTGCAAGGACAACAGGTGACGCTGCGGGATATGTCAGCAGTATTTGTGGAAAATCGAGGCAATGCCTCTGGAGGCGGTATCTTTGTGCGAGCAAGCGAGTTGCTCGAATTGCAGGGTACTACAGGTAACAACCGTATAACTTGACATACTCACCGCCCGTCATTGCGGTGATTCTTGACGCTTCACAGGGGTCTACTGACCTTCGGTAGTCTTACGTCCCCTCTGCGTCCGTTTAGAGTCGTGGCAATGCCCTATCCCGACTTTATAGTCCCCGCCGTTAACGGCGAGGTCTCTTATATTTCTAGCTGCATTTAAGTCTCTGTCTTGTTGAGTACCACAATTTAGACAAAGCACCGAACGAACAGACAAATCGATTTTGCCCCACTTAAACCCGCAGTCCGCACACACTTGGCTAGTCGGTTCCCACCGACTAATCACTCTAAAATCGCGACCGAGTTTATCGGATGCGAGCCTCACACAACACCCTAAACTCATACCATCCTTGCTGACTGATTGCTCTGGCAAGTTTGCGATTTTTAAGCATTCCTGACACGTTCAGATCTTCCAAAACAATCACTTGGTTTTCCTTGACTATTTTGGTTGACAATTTGTGCAGGAAGTCTTTACGGGTATCTGCAATCTGGTTGTACAGCTTGGCAATCTGAACGCGAGTTTTGTTTCTGCGTTTTGAGTCTTTTGGTTGGCGGGCTAACTTGCGTTGCAGTTTGCGAATCTTTCGGTCTAATTTTTTGTAGCTGGGACTTTGGACTGTTTCACCGTCGCTCGTTACCGCAAAAGTTTTGATGCCCAGATCGATGCCGATACTTTGGTTCTTGGCATCAACTCGACCGGGTTCAACTTCTACGACAAAACTCAAAAAATATCGATTTGCACAGTCTTTAATTACTGTGACGGAACTAGGTGCTGATGGTATAACTCTTGACCAAATCGGTTTGACAGTACCAATTTTCGCTAAATAGACACCATCTCCTTTGACTGAAAAACCCCCGATTCTAAAACGCGCTGATTGGCTATTTGTTCTTTTTTTGAACTTAGGGTATCCAACTTTGCGACCTTTTCGCTTACATGAGCAAGAATTGAAGAAATTCTTAAACGCCAATTCTAGATCCGCTACAGACTGTTGCAATGGGATGTTTGAAACTTCACTCAACCATGCTCTTTCCTCAGTCTTTTTGGCTTGAGTAATTACTACTTTTTGCAGATCGACTGAGCTTGGCTTTTTTTCGGATTGCTTACAGAGGGCAAGAGCGTCGTTCCAGACTACGCGAACACAGCCAAACAACTGAGCTAGGCTCTGCTGTTGTTGGTTGGTCGGATAGAATCTGTAACGAAATCTTGCTTTCATGGCTTGCGTTAAAATTGGTCTGTTACTTGATTGTATGTTGGTCTACAGGCAATGACAACTATTTACCGTAGGGAACGCCATTCTGTTACAGAACTTAAAATACACTTGGTCTGCGTGACAAAGTACCGTCAGTCTGTATTTACGGGCGAAAGTCTTGATTTGATTGAGAAAACGTTTCGAGAGGTTGCCGAAAAAATGAATTTTCAAGTGCTAGAATTCAACGGCGAAGACAATCACGTTCACGCGCTGATTGAATATCCACCTAAACTTTCAATTTCTCAAATCGTGAACGCATTAAAGGGTGTTTCTAGCCGCAGGTACGGACAAGCTGGACACAAAAAACCTCATAAAGAGGCATTATGGAGTCCTAGCTATTTTGCTGTTTCTGTAGGGGGTGCGCCTTTAGAAGTCTTAAAGGAGTATATTAGAAATCAAGAAAAGCCGTCCTAGAAGGACGGGGCTTGTATCCCAATTATCTGGTCAAAAATGAAGGGATTGGGAATGCGGGAACTCTGAGAATAAATGCCGAGCGAGTGTTGCTAGATTCGCGGGGAAACCTCACCGCCACGACTCAATCCGGTGAAGGGGGAAATATTGTTTTGGGCGCTGCTTCCTTGCAAATGCGCTCCCAAGGCACTATTAACGCCACCGCTCTTGGTACGGGAAATGGTGGCAACATTAGCATCGATGCTGACACAATCGTGCAACTAGAAAATAGCGACATCACCGCCAACGCTATCCAAGGAAGGGGAGGCAATATTTCTATCAGGACTTTTGGTATTTTTGGCTCACCAGAAAGCAACATTACAGCAACTTCCCAATTTGGTCTTTCCGGCACCGTAGCTATTACCAATCCAGAAGTAGATCATCGCTCATTCTTAGTCGAATTACCGCAAAATCTAGTTGACACTACCGGGCAAATTAGCACTGGCTGTGCTGCCGATGGCGGCAATACATTTAGCGTCACGGGACGGGGTGGCTTGCCAGAAAACCCCAGTTCCGGACTTTTAGGTCGGGCAATTTGGTGGGATAACAGAGATTTATCTGATGTGAATCGAACGGCACAAAAGTTACCGAAAAATGAACCAACTCCAGAGATCGTAGAAGCCACGGGCTTCCGAATCAATGCACAAGGTCAAGTGGAATTGATTGCTGATGCTGCTAGTGGGAGCAATTCTTGGGCAACACCAGACAACTGTCAGACACTGCCATTATCATCATGGCGCTGATTCTTAACGCCACCCAACGCACAAGCGGCGGCTTTCACCAATCGTTACACGCATTAAAGCTGACGGTAGGGTAATTACCGATGAGGCTGGCTTAAACAATTGAATAAACTAATGCTAATTAAAATCACAATTAGCAGAAGCGGTGCAGGTATAGTGATGAAGCTATGGTGTTTGCAGGGTGTGGCGATATGCTTGACGGCAGGCGGCGCGATCGCTACATCCATTCTATTATTTTCTACTCCAGCCGCCGCGCAAATCCTCCCAGACGCAACTCTAAGAGTCAATTCCATCGTCACGCCAAATGGCAATACCCTTACTATTGACGGGGGAAGCCGCGCCGGAGGAAATTTATTCCATAGTTTTAGAGAATTTTCTCTTCCCACAGGCAGCGAAGCATTTTTTAACAATGCATTAGACGTGCAAAACATCTTCAGCCGCGTTACCGGAAGTAATATTTCTAACATCGACGGATTAATACGAGCCAATGGCGCGGCTAATTTATTTTTACTCAATCCCAACGGGATTGTTTTTGGCCCCAATGCCAGATTAAATATCGGGGGTTCATTTATTGGCAGTACTGCGAGTCGGATTAACTTTGCCGATGGAACGCAATTTAGTGCCACCAATCCAACACCAGCACCCTTGCTCACAGTCAGCGTACCCATTGGTTTGGGATTTGGCAGCAATCCAGGACAAATTACCGCCCAAGGAACAGGACACAACCTGACCACAAGACATGCAGAACAGGCACCCTATGTTGCTACAGATAGTAACACAGGACTGCGGGTGCAACCAGGAAGGACATTAGCATTGGTGGGCGGGAATGTGACGCTCAATGGTATGACGCTGACAGCACCAGGAGGAAGAATTGAGTTAGGCAGCGTTGCAGAAGGTATAGTCGGATTTAATTCTAATTCCCAAGAGTTTGTATTAGACTATGCTCTTGCTAACAACTTTGGAGATATTCAACTTTTTCAGCAAAGTTTAGCAGATGTCAGCGGGATTACTGCTGGCTCAATTCAAGTCCAAGGCAGACAGGTTATTCTTAACGATGCCTCAGTTTTATGGTCGCAAAACCGAGGCTCTCTACCAGGAGGAAGCATTAACGTCCGTGCTATAGAGTCTGTCGAAATAAGCGGCTATATCCCTAGAACTAGAATTCGCAGCGGTTTGGTTAGCGAAACATTAGGAAACGGAACAAGTGGGGATATTACCGTTTCTACCCAACGACTAATTTCTAGAGGTGCAGGTGGCATTTACAACAGAACATTTAGCCAAGGAAATGGTGGTAGCATCACTGTCAATGCCTCTGATCTAGTAGAGCTTAGCGGATTTGTTCCCAATGGCTCCAACACCATTTCTGCCTACACCTTATCTGCTAGCAAAGCAGGAAACATCGATATATTTGCTCGGCGGTTATTTTTATCAGATGGTGCAATTATTTCCAATACAACGTTTAATAGAGGTGCGGGAGGTACGATAACTGTCAATGCTGAAATGATAGAACTGATTGGTACTAGAAATGGTAATGGTGCTTTGTTTGCTAATAGTTTTGGGGCTGGTAATTCAGGGGATATTGCGATCAACACCCGCACTTTGAGCGTTCTTAATGGTGGCAGGTTAACTACAGCTAGCTTTAGTGCGGGTGATGGTGGAAATATTAATGTTAACGCTTCTGAGTCAGTAGAAGTAAGCGATCGCAATCCAACAGATGCAACCCCTAGTCGTATCCGTTCATCAGTTGCCATTGCCTCTGAATCTGTGCGAAGGGTATTTCCAGGGCTACCAGATGTTCCCAGTGGCGCATCTGGCAATCTCACTATCAACACACCAAACTTAACCGTAAGGGAACAGGGATTTATCAGCGTCAGTAATGAAGGGGTGGGTAGAGGCGGAACCCTAACTGTAAATGCAGGTTCGGTGTTGCTTGCCGGAAACGGTAGCCTGTCAGCAACAACCGCATCGGGTGAAGCGGGCAACATAGCATTGCAAGCGCAGAGTCTACAAATGCGTCGCCTTAGTTCCATCACTACCACCGCCGGATTGGGAGATGGGACGGGTAACGGCGGCAACCTAACTATCAATGCAGATATCATTGTTGCGTTAGAAAATAGCGACATCACCGCCAATGCTGTAAAAGGAAGAGGCGGCAATATCTCTATCAGCACTTCTGGCATCTTTGGCACTCAGTTTCGTCCTCAAGAGACTTCAGAAAGTGATATTACAGCCAGTTCTCAGTTTGGTATTTCCGGTACGGTGGTAATTACCAACCCAGAGGTAGATACTCGCTCATTCCTAGTCGAATTACCGCAAAATCTAGTTGATAAGAGTCAGCAGATTACTACTGGCTGTGCTGCTGATGGGGGCAATACCTTTAGCGTCACGGGACGGGGCGGCTTGCCAGAAAACCCCAGTTCAACAATTTTAGGCCGTGCGGTTTGGTGGGATAACAGAGATTTATCGGATGTGAGTCAAACAGCACAAAAGTTACCTAAAACCTCACCTCCAGAGATTGTAGAAGCGACGGGCTTCCGAATCAACGCACAAGGTGAAGTGGAATTGGTGGCTGATGCTGCTAGCAGCAGGAATTCTTGGGTAACACCAGACAACTGTCAGACACTGCCGCTATCATCATCGCGCGATCGCAATCCTTAACCCCACCCAACGCACAATCTGCGGGTTTCACAGAGCGTCATGATACGGATTCTAGTTGACGCTAGGGTAATCACCGATGAGGCTGCTTAAACAATTGAATAAACTACTGGTCAGTCAAATCCCAATTAGTAGAACTGGTGCAGGTATAGTGATGAAACTATGGTGTTTGCAGGGTGTGGCGATATGCTTGACGGCAGGCGGCGCGATCGCATCAACAATCCTCTTCCCCTTTCCAGTTGCAGCGCAGATTATACCAGATAATACTTTACCAGTCAACTCAATTGTCACCCCCAACGGCAACACGCTTACCATCGAAGGAGGAAGCCGCGCCGGTGGCAATTTGTTCCATAGTTTTCAAGAATTTTCCCTGCCCACGGGGAGCGAAGCATTTTTCAACAATGCCATTGACGTACAAAACATTTTTACCCGCGTTACGGGAAACAATATTTCTAACATCGACGGATTAATTCGAGCCAATGGTACGGCTAATTTATTTTTGCTTAACCCGAACGGGATTATTTTTGGCTCTTCTGCAAGGCTAAATATAGGTGGTTCATTTATCGGCAGTACTGCCAGTAGCATTAACTTTGCCGATGGGGCGCAATTTAGTACCACCAACCCAACAGCAGCACCGTTATTGACGGTGAGCGTGCCTGTAGGGTTGGGATTTGGCAGCAATCCAGGAGCTATTCAGGTACAAGGCAAAGGCCACAATTTCACAACGCAAAATTTCCTCGCACCCATCACCACAAATAGAAATCTAGCAGGGTTACAAGTAAGCCCGGGAAAAACACTCGCCTTGGTTGGAGGTAACATTACTCTGGCAGGCAGCACGCTGACGGCAGAGACTGGACGGATTGAGTTAGCCAGTGTAGGTTCCGGTAATGTCAGTCTCAATGCCAATCCCTCCGGTTGGACATTGGAGTATAGCGGAGTAAACAGCTTCGGGGATATTCAGCTGTCGCAACGGGCATTACTCGATGCCAGCGGCATGGGGGGTGGTTCGATCCACTTGCAAGGACAGGGCATCTCGCTGGGGGATGGTTCCCTCGTGCTGATTCAAAATCAGGGGAACCAAAGAGCTGGAAACATTAGCGTCAACGCAGCTCAATCCCTAGAGGTGAGGGGAACCACCGCCGATGAAAATATTCGTAGCGAATTGCGGAATGAAACCGTAGCACTGGGAAATGGGGGAGACATTACAGTTTCAACCCGGCAGTTATTGCTTCAGGATGGAGGAGCAATCGGTACTGGCACTTACACTCCGGGGTTGGGAGGCAATATCATTATCAACGCCTCTGATTCCACACAAGTGATTGGTTACTCTCCTATTGCCAACAAGATCAGCTTGATCTATGCTTCAACTTTTACTTCAGGAGTTGGGGGAAACATCACCCTATCGACAGGAAGATTGACTCTTCTTAATGGAGGAACGGTAGGTGTTACAGCTTTTGGCAGCAGTTCTGCCAGAGATTTGACGGTGAATGCTGTCGAGTCTATCGAAGTCATTGGCATCGAACCGACTACTCTTCAGCCGAGCTTACTAACTTCTGGAACCGCCAATGCTGGGGATGCTGGCAGTTTGAGGCTCAACACAAGGCGGCTAATCGTTCGGGATGGGGGGAGGATTGAGTCTACCACTGTGGCAAGTGGTGCTGCCGGAAGCTTAGTGGTGAACGCCTCCGAGTCGATCGAGGTGAGCGACACCGCACCTGGGGGGCTCACTGGAAGTGGAATTGCTCCTAGCGCGATCGCATCCTCAGCTCCTTTTGTGGATGAAATCATACGACAGTCGTTTGGGCTACCTCCATTCCCCACCGGCGCATCTGGAAACGTGACCATTAACACGGCTCGCTTGATTGTAAGAGATGGCGCTCTATTGACAACTCCCCGTCCTGAAGG
>DNGJ01000529.1:11430-19562 GCA_003486305.1 Cyanobacteria bacterium UBA11371 | reverse complement strand
CGGGTCAGTGTGGGTAGTTTACGTACTTATTCATATTGGAGTGTCATACCAGGCATCAATCTCTGCCAATTCGCCAAGCTTTTATTTTGCCAAGCAATTTTTTGAGAAGCGCGTACAACTAACTGAATTATCTTCTTATTTCGCACCCCAATTACAAACCGAGACAAGATCGTCATCCCCGAACTATTAAGAAATTCTAGCTCTTGTAGGTTCATGGCAATTACAGGTGGCTTCTGCGCTATTACCCCCTCTAGCAACTCCTCTAGAGGTTTGTAGTCAGCGATTTGGCTTTCCCTGATTAACCCCTGGAAGTTGACGGTTGAGGTTGCCGGATCGTACCATACCCTGTAATCATTTGTCTTCACTTCCACCGTCCTAACCCTCGACTTGATAGTTCTTATGTGAATCTATCTTATATCTGAGCAGTAGCGCCTGTTGCTTGGGAAACCCCAATTTTGCCAGATTTAGCTATTTACGCAAGTTGCTAGTTATATCATGCATAGCAGCTAATGGCTAATTGCTAATTGCTAATGTCAGTAAAAATTATATATTAGCGATTAGCAATTAGCTTTTCTTGCAAGCCGAAGTTTATAACTAGCAACTTGAGTTATTTCTGTTTCAAGACTACCAAGGTAATATCGTCAAAAACTTTCTGCTTGCCGATGTGCCGCCGCAGATCTGCGATCGCAGCTTGCCGAATTTCAATAGCTGGCTTGTGACGATTTTCTCTCACCACTTCGCAGAGTCTTTCTATTCCGTAATACCCTCGATTTATATCTTCAGCTTCGGTAATTCCATCGGTGTAAAGCACCACCACATCCCCTGGATTTAAATTTATTTGGATTTGCGAAACAAAATCAGCAATTTCTGCTTCCAATCCCAAGGGAAAGCCGAGTTGCATTGTATCGATTCGTTCTATTTTACCATCAGTACGCACTACGATCGCTTCTTCATGTTGACCGCTGATACTCAGGCTCCCATTTTGATAATCTAACAAAGCCAAGGTCATGTTTTTATACGAATCGATGCGCTGTATATTACCATAAATTGTCCGGTTTAACACATCAAAAAACTTCACCGGATCGGTTTCGTTCATTTCCTGGAGAGTGCGGACGGCGGTTTGCGCCATAATCATTAATACGCCACTTTCTAAACCATGTCCGGTAACATCGCCGATGCTAATTTTGACAGTATCATTTTGGGGCAGCACGTCGTAGTAGTCGCCGCCAACTTCATCGGCAGGTTGCATAAATCCAGCAATTTCTAATCCTTCAATTGCATCTAGTTCTGATTGTTTGGGCAAAATCATTTGTTGCAGTCGCTTGGTGACTTCTAACTCAGCACTGAGGCGGAGATTTTCGGCTTTCAGTTTGTCGTTGAGGGCGCTAATTTCCTCGTTTGCTTGGGCGAGTTGGGCGGTGCGTTCTTGCACCTTATCTTCTAAAGTGTGATAGAGGCGGGCATTTTCGATCGAGATCGCAGCTTGGGAAGAAATGATGTTGAGGACTTGTATGCGATCGCGCGTAAAAGCCCCCGCTGTTAAATTATTTTCCAGGTATAAGATTCCCATCAATTTACCTTGATTCATCAGGGGACTGCACAAGATAGATTTAGGTCGTTTCTGAATAATATACGGGTCAGATGCAAACCTTGTTTGACTCGTTGCATCATCGATCGCGAGGGTTTCTTGCGTGCGTTCTACATAATTAATCAGCGAGATAGGAATCTCTTGACTTTCAATCGCTGACTTGGATATTAATTGACACCGTTCACCCGTACATTCAGCTTCAATTTTCCACTCACCTACTGGATCGGGCATGAGGAAATAAAACTTTTCTGCACCCGCGTTTTCCAGCAATACTTGCATCAAATTGGAGAGCAATTCATCCAGATGAACTTTCCCTGACAGCGCTTGCGAAGCTTTGATAATTGTTGATAAATCCAGATCTTCTGAAATACCTGAACTGGTAGAAGTGACGGTAGTTCTGGTCTGGACGATGGTTTCCTGTCCTCCACTTGGAACGCTCTTTTTGCTACCGACGATAGGTGCGAGTAATTCAGAATAGCGATCTTCTAAATCCTTAACTTTTGCCTTAGCTCCCCAGCGAATATAAGCATAGTAAGCGTCAATCATGTAGGTACGCGCCACCTTCTGACGACCTAACGCTAAATAAAATTCTGCTGCTAGTTCATTGGCGAGGGCTTCATCCTGGACATATCCATTTTCCTTGGCTCCATCTATCGCCAGGTCGTAATATTCCATTGCTGAGAAAGATTGTCCTAAAACGCGGGCTTTTTCTGCCTCTACTAAGTCATACTTATGCTGGTAATTCATTGGGCAATGGTCAGCCCAATTTTTTAGACTTGTCTGAGTTTCTTCTACTTGTTTGAGGTATTCTTGTTTCTTGTCTTCATCTCCTGAATCTTTATGAAAATAGTCGGATAGAAGAATCAGACAATAGTAAAAAATTTGTTCAATAAAACTAATATTTGATTGAACGTAAACTGAATATTTTAACCCTTCTTTAGCAGATTGGAGAGCTTCCTCATAGTTTTTAAACAAATAGCAAATTACTGTTTTGGCAAAATAAATCCTGAACAAGCAAATAAAATTTTTTACTTTTCTTAAATAAGAGATAGCTTCTTCTTCATTTAATACGCTGCCAATCAACAGCAGTTTATTATCTGCCATTCCTCTTAAATTTTCTACTAATTGACCGATAATTTTTAATAGATAAAGCTGGTGTTCTTGGAACAATTTATCGGCAAAATCAATATATTGTTTTTGCTGTTCTTGCACATAATCTAAATGCTCGCCATTAAAGAATAAATGCGAGCAGTAGTAATCAGCACCATGACAAGCATATTCTATATCTCCAAATTCTAAGCCACTATTAATTGCTTGACGAAGGGGTTCTATAGTTTCTCTGGTATGCTTTTTCAAATGGTTAATACCAATAGAAGTATTAACCAATACTTTAGAACGAAACTCTCTGGCGTCTAACTTATCTAATACCTGTAAAGCCAGTTGCCCCAGTTGGTAGGATAAATTTATATCTGACAATAACCAAGATACGAATATACCGTAAACGGAATAGGCATAAACAGACTGTGGCGAATTCCCGTACTGGCGAGAAAGTTCGACCATAGTATATATAATAGGTAGCGATAGCGGACTGTCTGAAAAGCAAGCTGGTGGGAATATGAGAACTAACAGCTGCATAGCCGCCTGCTTGTAGCGATCGCTCATTTCTGGCAGGTTCGCTAACTCCTCAATATTGAGTTCTTGCGGAGGTGATTGATAAAGAGTCACTCCCAGCATTTCTAAAACTTGCAGCCCGGTATCTAAGGCAGAATTGTTCTGGTTTTTAGCGATGTCAAGCCTAATTTTCAGCACGTATAACTTGACTTTTTCGAGGATTGTTTTGGCTTTTTGGAGAGTGCGATCGCACAAAATCCCCGCTCGTTCTAAATTAGTATTGAGATATTCTGCTTCCGCTGCTTCCAGATAGAAATTAAATGTCAGATCGTATCGACTTTCCCAGCTATCTTGACTTAGGAGTTCTAAACCTACATTCAAATAGTTAACAGCAGCTTCATAAGCAGTAGCTGCCTTTGCTTTTTGTCCGGCGATCAGGTTTAATTGGGCTAACTCATCTTTTTCTGACTGAGCAGTTAGCAAATCTGTACCAAAATTCAGTTGGTTAACCAGAGCAAAAATATTATCTTTTCGCTCTTGCTCTGTTGTATTATGCAGCAGCAGTTGACCAATTTTCAGGTGAGTGGCTTTTTTCTCCGATTCTGGAATCAAAGAATAAGCAGCTTGTTGCACGCGGTCGTGCAAAAATTTGTAGTCAACTTTGACATCCCGTACAGATGCCAACTCTTCCTGGGCAAATACTAAAGGAATTTTGTAATTTTCAGACAGCGGCAGAATCAAACCCGCTTGCATTGCTTCCCACAAATGAGCAGCAGTCACTAAGTTTGATTCTTCATTGACAATTGATAAAACTTCTAAGTTAAATTGGTTGCCGATACAAGCCGCTAATTTTAATGCTTTCTGCGTTGTTTCTGGGAGTTTGCAAATATTTCGGGCAACCAGTTCCACAATATTGAAATCTGCGATGCCAATCGCCTGGATTTGTTGAATATCCCACTCCCAGCGGTCTGTATCTACCTGATAAACCAGCAGATTTTCCGAGTACAGAGTTTTGAGTAGCTGCGTTAAGAAAAAGGGATTCCCTTGGGTTTTATTAAAAAGTAACTCAGAAAAAACTTTGATTTGCTCTGAGTTGACGCTTGCATCCAGAGTGTCTGCAATTAATTGGTTGACGCTATCCAAATCCAGCGCCTGAATGGTGATATTATTCACCACCGTTTCATTTGCTTGAATTTTTTCTATTGTCTGAATTAAAGGATGAACGGGACTGACTTCGTTATCTCGATAAGCTCCAATCGTTAACAAATATTTATTATCTGGCTCGGTTACCAAGAGTTGGATTAACTTCAGAGATGCCGAATCTGCCCACTGTAAATCGTCGAGGAAGATGACTAGCGGGTGTTCGGGTTGACAAAAAACTCGAATAAATTGTTGAAATACTCGATTAAATCTGTTTTGCGATTCCGATGACCCCAGTTGCGGAACTTCAGGCTGTTTACCGATAATTAATTCTACTTCGGGGATAACATCAATAATAACTTGACCGTTAGTACCTAGCGCTTTTAATAATTTTTCTTTCCAAACAGCAATCTGTTCGGAACTTTCGGTTAATAACTGACGGACTAATTCTTGAAATGCTTGGATTAAAGCCGCATAGGGAATATTGCGCTTAAACTGGTCAAATTTACCCGCAATAAAATATCCCCTTGCTGCTACAATGGGTTTATGAACTTCATTGACAATTGAAGTTTTACCAATCCCGGAATAACCGGAAACCAACATCATCTCGGTGGCACCGAGGCTGACTCGCCCAAAGGCATCTAGAAGAATTTGGACTTCGGTTTCTCTGCCATAAAGCTTCTGGGGAATGAGTAATTGGTTGCCGCGATCGCGTTGACCGATTGTAAAGTTTTCTATCTGACCAGTCGTCTGCAATTGGTGCAAACAAGTTTCCAGGTCAAATTTTAATCCCGCAGCACTTTGATATCGGTCTTCAGCATTTTTTGCTAACAGTTTCATCACAATATCTGAAACTGGTTCGGGAATTTCTGCTACCTCTTTGGGTGGGACTGGTTGTTTGGCAATATGACAGTAAACCAACTCCATCGGATCGGTGGTAGTAAATGGCAGTTTCCCGGTCAGTATTTCATAGAAAGTCACTCCTAAAGAATAGAAGTCGGTGCGATAGTCAATTGCTCGATTCATCCTTCCCGTTTGTTCGGGTGACATATAAGCGAGAGTCCCTTCTAGCAAGTTGGGGTTGCTAATTGTTTGGTTCTTTAATTCCAAGCGCGAGGCGATGCTAAAGTCAGTTAGCTTGACTTTTCCCGTCGCTGGATTGATAATGATATTTGAGGGTTTAATATCTTTGTGAATGATCGGTACTTGGTGGAGATAAATCAAAGTTTCGGATAGAGCGATCGCTACTCTCAAAAACTCTGTTATTGACAGTTTATTGGCTGCCCTAAAACGATCGAGGGATTGACCGCCAAAATCTTCTAATATCAGAGCAAAACTATTCTGATAATTTTCTAAACTGTAGGCTTTGACAATTCCTTCACAATCTAAGTTTTGAGTAATTATAAATTCTTGCCTTAAATTGGTGATTTGTTCCAAGCTAGGATGTTCATCTTGTATTATTTTAACGATAACGGGCTGTCTATCCCGCTCTCTTTGGCCTCGATAAACAACGGTTCTGACTCCTTCATAAATTTTTTCTATAATTTCGTAGCCTGAAAGAATAAGCATAATTTTATCTTCCTTGTTGGAGCTTTATTAAGGCGTGCCTATCAACCAAGAATTTCACTCCCTGAGTGCGATCGCACTCAGGGGGATAAGCTAATCAATCAAAATAGGGGTACACCTCATCCTTAAACAGCTTCCTAATCTCTGGATTGTTTTGATCGACTAGCTCCTGGTAATCTTGTTGCACTGGAATCTTGTAACTAGCTTGGCGCTTACCAATCTGTCGCAACCATGCTGTATGCAACGTAAACCCAAACTTGAGCTTGGAATCATACAATTGGCACAAGGGTCCCTTTGCGAGATTGTTGCCATCGAAAATCCAAATTTGATTTGTGGGTCCCAATTTTTCGTCTTCAAAACAAACAGCACACACGATGTAACCGTTTGTAGAACTTTCACCATCACCACGGGGTATGAACTGGGGCGATAGCGTCATGTAGCCGCAAGGAAACTCATAGCGATCGGCAATTACCATTGACTTTGGGTGCAGCCTGAACAAGCAAGCAGGTTTACCCTTTTGCGCTAAGCGGAGAACTTCTGATAGCGGCATTAATCGGTACTTATAATCCTCGTACAGATCGACAATGTAGTTTGTCATCAAATCTCGCCAGAGTCCAAACGAACTCCAGTAGACATTTTCTAGCTGTCCTGGAGTCAAACCTGTAGGCAGTCTATCTAAGTAGGCATAGAGATCTACAGCCCATGTAGCGTTGACGTCGGAGATAACTTGGGACTCAATCAGTTGTCCAGTATCTCCATTAATTACGTAGCGCCCCATGCGTCCGATGTCAGTTTCATCGTGTTCCATACCATGCAGGTAATTTGGCACGGGTTTGTGGGGTTTGGAGGCCGAAACATCGTACTTCCTAAGCCATTCAGCCACTTGCATTCCACAAAGGTGGGCAACGTGGAGAGTGATATTGCCTTGGGGATTATCATAGTCCACCAGAAAATGAGCAGCTTCAAGTGGAATTACTACTTTCTGGGCGACGACTTCAACCTCCTTATCGCTAATAGCTGGACGCTGTCCTGCTTTCAGAGCGGCACGGGGGACGATATAAATATTAGAATCTGGAAGAGGCGGACGTTCTAGTAAGTTTCTCAAGCGCCGTTCTAGCTTTTTATTCTTGGGAAATGGGTTGTTGATTACCTGCTCCAGACCCATAATAAAGGCGGTATCCATCAACACTACATAATCTTTAGTTACTCCGAGCTGATGAATCGTTTGCTCAATTTTGACCGGCGTGCCATCGGGTAGTACTAGCTTCCATCGTTCGAGTTCACCAACGCCATCCCAGCAAACCAGATAGGTAAAATCCTCCAATTCTTTGCCAAATATACTGCCAATGCAATTCATTAAGTTTTGCCAGATATCTCCAGATAAATCCCACAAGGCACGGGAAATATATTTGAAAAAATCTAGCTCGCCGAACCCCGTCAATGCTACCAGAATTTCCTCGATTAATTCAGGAATTTCCTCGATTTCATAAACCCATTGAATGCCTTCTATAAAACTAGCGGCTGCCCTGCCATAATTGACTGTAAACATCTTACCTTCACCGGCATAATCAAAGGCAGGATGAGCCGTACTCAAAATACTTTTACAAGGAAACTTCTTAGCATTAATTATTATGGGAATTTTGAGCCGATCCAGTTCCCCTCGCCACTCTTTATTCGATCCAACTGGTGTTACTACTTCCAGGCTGTCTGTATCAATTTCATAAGGACGACCTGCATCGTAGGTAACTAGCAAGCGATCGCAGGAGTCCGCCGCAAATTTCATGGGTAGAAAGGCTGTATTTAATTGATTACGCAGACCCAGCGACATAGACAACCGAGCAATGCCGCGATTGAGGAATTTATATTTTTCATACTTGCTCCCAGGCTGTGTTGCCTTATCAGCATAGTAATCTGGTGGCTTAACAATGCGAGTCTTCACTGTTACTTCACCTGGTCGATCGAAGTCAAATCGGTAAATCATCCCGTCCCCATTCAACAATGAATCTCCGTCTGGATAGGGTAGACCTCCGGAGTTAACAGAACCGACTGGCGCAACGATAAAGACGTGACCTTGGATGTCTTCTGGCAAGTTCCCTTTAACAATCTCTAGCTTGACGTTATCGAGTTCATCCTGACTTGCCTTCATAATTGATTCTGGAACTTTACAGTAGCTTTGAGCTACGGCTTCAGTCAGGTGTTGAGTAATTTCGCTCATGTGACTCTCCTG
>DNGJ01000529.1:0-11241 GCA_003486305.1 Cyanobacteria bacterium UBA11371 | reverse complement strand
ATTTCGCTCATGTGACTCTCCTGGGTTGAGATGTGTCAATATTAACAGTGCAGCGCGGGTTGGATGCAATCGCCCGATTGGGTTAGGCGCGATCGCAAGACAAAATTCATACTATTTTACAGGTTGAAGGTTACTTCAATCTCCGCCCCAATCCTCAGTATTCCCGGACAGATACCTAGAGTTACGATGGCGCGGTTAGGGCTTTTTCCCAATTGCCAATTACCCATTACCAATTCCCAATAAAATCTCCCCTATCTTTGTTTTATAACAACTAACGTAATATCATCAAACACCTTTTGCTTGCCGATGTGCCGCCGCACGTCTTCTATCACCAATCTCCGAATTTCTTTAGCCGATAACAGGCGATTTTCTCTGACGATTTCGCACAGCTTTTCTATGCCGTATTGCTGGCTATTCATATCTTCGGCTTCGGTGATGCCATCGGTGTAAAGCACCACTACATCCCCAGAATTTAACTCGATTTGGATTTGGGAAACAAACTCAGCAATTTCCTCATCCAATCCAATCGGAAAGCCCAGATCTATTGTATCAATTCGCTCGATTTCTCCATCAGCACGCACGACTATTGTTTCCTCATGCTGACCGCTGATGCTAAGTTTACCTTTAGCATAATCTAACAAAGCCAGCGTCAGATTTTTATCTGATTTCATCCGCGCGATGTTTTGATAAATCGTGCGGTTGAGGATATCTAAAAATTGTACCGGATCGGTAATCTTACTTTCTTGTAGCGTTCTGACTGCGGTTTGGGTCATTAACATTAATACTCCGCTTTCTAATCCATGTCCTGTGACATCGCCGATGCTTATTTTGACTGCTCCATTCTGGGGCAATACGTCGTAGTAGTCGCCGCCCACTTCATTGGCAGGTTCCATAAATCCAGCAATTTCTAATCCTTCAACCGCCTCTAATTCCCCTTGTTTCGGTAAAATCATTTGTTGCAGTCGCTTGGTGATTTCCAATTCAGCATTGAGGCGAATATTTTCGGCTTTTAATTTCTCGTTGAGTGCGGTAATTTCTTGATTCGCTTGCGCGAGTTGGGCGGTGCGTTCCTCTACTTTTTGTTCTAGGGTTTGGGCGTATTCTTCTAATTGTCGATAAGAAAGTCTGAGATTTTTCAACAAAACATAGCCAATGCTGATTATAGCAGATGTAACAACAGAGAGGAGGGGAGCAAATGCAGGTATCCACCAACCGGATAAAAATGCTAAATATGATATAATAAGAATACCGATACCGGCGATAAAAATGCCCACAACAGCCCATCGCCTGCGGAGGTACATTGAACCTAAAGTGGCACTACACCCAGACCAAAAAATAATCCACAACGAATTTAAAGGTTGATTCCAAGCACGCAGTAGGGGACGACCTTCGATGGCTGCACTTAAAATTTGGCTGGCTATATTGGCGTGAATTACTACTCCCGGCGTGAGTTGGGAAATACCGAATAATTTGCTTGTATAAGGGGTTTGGAAAAGGTCGTTGAGGCTGGGTGCTGTGGCGCCGATAAAAACGATGCGATCGCGCATCAATCCCTCTGGTATTCTATTCTCTAACACATCCTTCAGCGATAGGTTAGGAAACCGATTCAATTCCCCGCGATAATTCAATAAAATCTGGTATCCTCCCATGTCCCTTTGATGATAAACTCCCTCATTACCCGCTAAGGGAACAAAGACTGCTTTACCCAACGCATATATTTTGTTATCTGCATCGAGAAGGCTAAGATTAATCCCCTCTTTTTCTAAGTACATTAACGCTATTTTGGTTCCCAATCCTTCTCTAAATTCACCTTTCTTATTTCCCACTAAAATTAAACTTCGCCGCACTTTACCATCGGCATCTAATACTAAATCCGCCGCCGCTACTTGCTCTAGTTCTTTTAAAACTGGGGGTGGTGCAATCGGTTCCCCGCCCACTTTTTCAATTCCAATTAAATTGGGGGTTTCCTTAAATAATTCAACTAATTCTTGATGCCCCGGTTCGACTGGTAAATCTCGATAAATATCGATGCCAATTGCTCTCGGTTGTTGGGCTAGTATGTTGCGAATCATCCTTGCCATTATCCGGTCGGACATGGGCCATTTGCGGACATAATTAATATCTGACTCGCCAATAGTTACGATAGCAATCCGCTGCTCTATTGGCTCGGCTGTCCGCAATAATACAAATTGATCGAAGATTGCCCATTCTAATAACCGGAAAAAACCAGCCTGCGTGCCAACAATAATTAATCCACTTACGCTGGGAGTAATAATTAATACACCTCGCCATTGTCCGAGCCGCTGTTTTAGTTTTTTCCACATAGGTTATGGGTAATGGGTAATGGGTAATTGGTCACGATCGCCCATTACCGATTACCAATTAGCTCTTCACATTACAACTGTTCGGCGATGGGTTGATTTGCGATCGCTTCCAATCCCCCCTCTTTTAACAGATCTTTCCACTCGCTAGCCAAGGTTTCATTACCTGGCTGTGCCACTTTAGCCGCCGCTAAGATTGCTAAAGTATCGTACCAAATCCCCTGCTGGGCGTATTCTGTAGCCCGCTCTAAGGGCGTAGGGGTTGCATTTTGAGAGGTTTGGCTCTCTACTCGCCTGATCCACCCAATTGCTCCATAATTATCCGGTTGGAGAATTCCTCCGGGCTGGATCGGTGCGAAGAACCAGACGTAATTTTTGCCAATCTCTAGTTCGGGCGCATCTTCTGGAAGCGTGAAACTAACAATTCCCCCTTTGCCAGAAATCTTCAGAATGGTTTGATAGTGTTGATTTCTGCGTTCGTCTTGCAAGCTAAAAAATACTTCTTTGGCACTCGTCGGCGGTACGTACACAAAAAATGTCGGACGTGCGGCTACTGTGCGTCCGTAGCGCGTCGTAGGTAGCAATGCGGTCAAGGCGAGTTGTTCGTCCCTACGAGTTCCTCCCGATGCGGTGTTAGCGGGGGCGCTTTCTGCCGATGCTTGAAATCTCACATTACCGCGACTACCGCCGCCAGCTGTGTTAGCGGGTGCAGCATCTTCTGGGGCGGCAAATTGCACGTTACCGCGCGTCCCGCCGCCGGTAGTGTTATTCGGTGCAACTTCTCCTGGGGGTGCAAATTTGACGTTACCGCGCGTCCCGCCGCCGGTAGTGTTATTCGGTGCAACTTCTCCTGGAGCGGCAAATCTGACGTTACCGCGCGTCCCTCCACCGATGGTGCTTCTGGGTGCGGCTTCTCCTGCTGGGGCTTGGAATCGCAGGCTAATGAGAACATCTCTGCCTTGCGCGGTGGGTTTTGGAGTTGCTTGTACCGATTGATACAAGCCGCTGGCGATCGCAACGGTTGCTGATAACAAGGTTGGAAAAATATAGGGGTTGGATTTAGTCATATTTGCTTTTGTCTCCAGCGATTGATTTTTTTAATTATATTTGCACCCCTTTACCCAATCGGGACTTACGTACATCGAGGCCAGAAAGCGGGTTTCTTCTTAGATCTCTAGTTTTCAAAGAAACCCGGTTTCTTTGTGTAAGTCCTGCTAATAATACTTTACAACCAATTGCCGACTAAGACAAATGATGCCCAAAAATAGGGATGGTCGTAGAGGGGATTTTTTAACATACTTAGTTGAGCTTGACGCAGGGCTTCGGCTTTGCTAATAAATTGGTTTGGCTCGGTAAGTTGGCGATAAAACTCGCTCATCAAATTGGCGGTAGATTCGTCGTTGACCGACCACAGACTTGCCAGGGTACTGCTGGCGCCGGAACGGAGAGCCAATCCTGCTAATCCCAATGTGGCGCGTTTATCTCCGGATGCGGTTTGACAGGCGCTGAGTACTAATAATTCGATTGGTTTAAGTATTCCCAATCGCCTTTTTTGAAAAAATTGATCGAAATCTTGAATATTAATTTTCCCGTCCCAAGCGAGCAAAAAAGTTTCTTCTGGGTTAGAACTGAATTGACCGTGAGTTGCGAGGTGAACAATTTCAAAAGATGTGGCGTTCATTTTTTCTTGGAAGGTTTGGCGGGTAAATTGTCGATCTAGCAGGATTTTAGAATTCAATTCATTAGCAATTTGGTTGAGTTCCACAAGCACGCCGGGGAGGGCGGAGAAACCTTGACGGGCTTCGGTTAAACCGACGGTTAAGGCGGTGGGTTTTTGCCGTTCCAAACTTTGGGGAAACAGTTGCAAACCGGAACTGATAGCGATCGCATATCGTTCTACCAGGTACTGTTTACCATCGTACAGAGCCGCCATCGGTAAATTTCTGAAAAAACCATCCGGTACAAACACCAAGGTGGTAATCTTACTGATGTTGAGGTCGGATAAAGCAGGTGAGATCAGCCATTCGTATATTTGCTGAGAAAACTGCTTGCGCTCTTGGGAAGAATAACCCAAATACAGGGATGAATACATTTTTTGCAAGACGCTTTCTACTTGCGATGCGCCGAGTGGGGTGCTGTAGTGGCGTAGGGGTTGCTTGGGCAATGATAGGATAACTTCTAAGCGATCGCTCAAAATAATCGGATAAAATACTGCTGCTTGGGTATCGATTTCATCAATTTGCGCTGGCTTAATATCCAAGCAAGCATCGCGAAAGAAATTATCTAATTCTGCCAGTTGCAAAGCTTCGATGACTGTGCGAGCTTGTTTGATATCTGCTTGATTGGCATTTGGTTGCAACAGCAAGCTGGCGAATTGGCGATAAACTGGTTCGACATTATCTCTAAAATTAAACTGGGCGTCGGGATTAATTGCCACCAAGTCGCTGCGAAGCGATTGCAGGTTATTATACGCATTGCGATATGCTGCGATCGCTTTTGTTATATCCCCCTGTTGAAAGAGTATTCGCCCTAACTGCCAAGCCGCACGTGCAGTAATATCGTTAGCATCGATTTCCTGTGCAATTTGCAAGACTTGCTGGGTTAAATTTTTAGCATCTAGCCACTGTTGATTTTGTTCGTAAAGTTTCCCGAGTTGATTGAGCGAATAAGCTTCGGCGCGAAGATCCTGAATTTGTTTGGCTTGTTGCACCCCACTTGCCAAAATTTGAGCAACGTAGGTAGCAGATTCCCTTTCCAATTTACTCACCTGCATCAAACTTTCTGCAAAATTCACCCTGGCGTAGATAGCGGCGCGACTGGGAGATAAATTGGATATTTTTGCCGAGATTTCTGGGATTAAAGCTTGTGCTGGTTCCCACTGTTTTGTTTGTACGAACAAACTGAGTAGGTTAAGTTGGGCTTGGACGGATGCGATCGCATTTTTTGCTCTTTTATGGGCTTCAAGATAATATGCCTGCGCTACGTCATATTGCTGTAAATCTCTGGCAATATTACCAATGCTCAAGAGAGTTTCACCCGGATTGCTACTGGCTCCTAGACGCTGGCTAATTGCCCAACTTTGCTCTAAAATTTCTTTCGATTGCAATAAGTCGCCGATTGTTTGCAAGGCAATTCCCAAACTCCGCAATCCATCGGCTTTGATTGTAGAATCCGGTTGGTTTTTCAATTCGCCTACCAACTGCTGTAGGAGTATTTTCGAGCGGCGATATTGCCCCAAAGCTTGCAAGGCAGTTGCTTGGTTAATTCGGCTTCCCAACTTTCCAGTTTCGTTTTTAGCGCGAGCATAATTTTCTTCGGCTTGCTTCCAAGTTTCTAGCGCTGCTTCTGTTTTTCCCCGCGCTATTTGTAGGCGGCCTTTGTTATTCAATGCTTGAGCTAAAATAGCAACTTTAATTAATTCGGTATCTTCGGGCTTTTCTAATATTTTTATACTCGTTTCTATAGTTGTTTCAGATTCGTTCCACTTGCCTAATTCTTGATATGCTGTTGCCAGATGGTTGAGGGTTTGTGCTATATTTAAAATATCGCCTTGTTTGGCATATAAATCTGCGGCTTGTTGCCAAATATTTGCCGCAGCAAAAAACTGTCCAGCATCGTAAAATTGCCTTGCTTGTTGCACGAGCATTTCTGGAGCGGTAGAGACAACTTTTCCTAACTCAAAGGTAGGGGAATTTGGGGGTGTTGGCTGTTGCGCGATCGCTGGAATTCCTGCTGTGACCAAAAACCAACCCAGCGCGAACAAACAAGGCATTAGCAATAATTTTTTTTGGCTTCTAGCGGTTTGTGCGATCGCGCCGATCTGAAAATATTTTTTTTTGTGTTTTAGGTTGATTTTCATCTCTACTATAGTGGTTAATTGCCTTGACTTTATGTATAATTTTTTCAATTTTAACAACTGCGCCAGCTTGCCGTTCAATAGAGTTTTAATATAAATAGTAGCTAGCGATCGCTTAATTAAGGCGATCGCTTAATTAAACTTATTTTTACCTAAGTATTTTTTCGGAGTCAACCCGGAAAAACTTGCTTTGTTGGGCTAGATTGCCGTAATTTCACGGAGCTTTGCGGAATTGACTGAGGAAAGATACATAAACTCGCCCCCCGCGCTTCTGGGATTTGGGTAGGGAGAAAAGGGGACGCAGGCGGTGCGATCGCTTCCCTTATACCTGATTTCTGAGTAATCTGGTAAATTATGTTGCCATGCCTCTCCGTAGGGGCGCAGGAAAAACCCATTGTTGGACTAACCAAAATATCTCTGTTACGTCCCTACTATTAATATAAAAACCATGAAAAACATCTTGACTAAAGTTACAACTGCTGAGGCGAAGAGGGTTGGTTTATGGGATGCGATCGCACATAATGCTCTTTAAGTCGAAGCGCATCAGGAGCGATTCCCATCACATTAACAAATGTAGGTCGGGTCAGATCCTCAACCCAACATAAACAATTGTAGTTATTTAATTTATTGTTGTAATAATAAATGTAGGTTGAGTCGAGGAACTAGACCCAACCTACAGCATTCTAGTTATGTCCCTTTTTTGTTGGAATCGGGTTAAAATTTATATTAAGCGATCTAATATTATTTGCCAAGGGACTATACGATTTACCCTACTTTCCCTACTTTTCCTACTTTTCCTACTTTGGCGATTCTCGTGATGGTGGAGAGAGGTCTAGCTTCAACTGTGACTCCTGGGGGCAACTGCTGAGCCAGAAGGTGCGGCTCAAACGGGTGGCAGATGAGGGAGATGAGAAATTAGAAGTAATTTCTTACCCATCGCAAGTCCTAACCCATATATCTTCGCCTGCGCTGCACGGCATACTTGAATAATAGATGTCCTGATGATTAAAGTGCTTGTATTAATCAATTGCTCAATAGCAGGTTACTTCTGAGTAAAACGCCAAATTCCATCCCAATTATTGGGGACGCCCTGCTCGAACAATTGCTGAATTCGCTCCAGGTATAATTCAGCGGTTTTATCTTGATAATTCACAGCCAAAACTCGTTCAAAATACTCTTGGGATTCGACCAATTTTCCCTGGCGATAATACTCTAATCCCCTGTCAAAGTCCGGTTGAGTTTGTAATTTTAACTTGATCGCCTCGTCAATTTCCGCATCCAACACTTCATAAATGTCAATCGGTTCATTTTTACCTTTAACAATCGCCTGGTCTAGAAAGCGAATTTGGTATTGTTCCGGGTGGCTCAATTTCTGCAAAACTTGCCCGGAGATTAACAAAGAAACTCCATAAAACTTGGTCAAACCTTCCAAACGAGCGGTGAGGTTAATTGTATCGGAAAGCGCATCGCTTTGCATCCGATTGTTGACGCCAATAATTCCCACCATGATGTAACCCAAATGAAGTCCGATGCCGATTTGAATCGGTTTATGGCCTTCTTCTTGACGATGTTGATTATATTCTCGGACTTGGGCGATTTTGGCAATTCCGGCTGCGACTGCATCATCTGCACCATTGGGAAATACTGCCATCATGCCATCTCCCATGTACTTGACAACCAAGCCATGATGCTTTTCAATTTCCGGACTGACTCGCTGTAGATAGGCATTAACAAAGTTGAAGATTTCTTGGGGTGTCATGGTTTCGCTCAGGGTGGTAAAAGAACGAATATCGCTAAACATGATTCCCATTTCTTTGCTAACTTGATCGCCTAATTTGACATCGATAATGCTCTCTCGGCTGAGAAAATCGAGGTATTCGTGGGGAACAAAGCGTCCGTAGGCATTGGTAATTTTCGACAATTTGAGGTGAGTCTTAACTCGCGTTAACAATTCATCTTTAGCAAAGGGTTTTGTGATATAATCATTAGCTCCAAATTGAAAGCCTGTGACTAGATCTGCGACTTGATTTTTGGCAGTTAACATGACGATGGGCAACTGTTGGGCGGGGTATTTTTCCCGCACTTTGGCGCACACTTCATAACCTGACATATTGGGCATCATCACATCGAGCAACATCAGGTCAACAAGTTGGTCGCCCTCAAGTGCTGCTAAAGCTTCTTTTCCATTTAGTGCTTGGGTGATTTTGTAATTGTTAACTGAAAGGTGATTTTGCAAAACTTGGAGGTTGATCGGTTCGTCATCGACAATTAAAATGTGGAAGTTTCCTTCAGCAGCATTATTATTTGCAGGTGCGGTTTCTTTTAAGTTTGCTGATGAAAGGTTCGATTCGCTGACTCTGCGGCGAAGCGTACTGAGGGTGGGGGCGGTGGGAGTATCTTCTACAGGAGCGTCGGCAGCGGGTAGGGTAAAGGTGAAACGCGACCCTACACCGACTTCTGATTCGACCCAAATTTTGCCACTGTGCAGTTCGACTAACTGTTTGGTGATGCTCAGTCCCAATCCGGTACCGCCATATTTGCGAGCGGTAGAACCATCGCCTTGTTCAAAGGATTCAAAGATGCGGTTCTGCACCTCGGCGGGAATGCCAATTCCGGTGTCGGAGATGGTAATTGCAATTTGTTTTGGTAATGGGTAATCGGTAATCGGTAATTGGTTGAATTCTGACCTATTACCAATTACCAATTCTGCTGAAATTATCACCCTTCCGGACTCGGTGAATTTGATAGCATTACCGATCAGATTGAGGAGAATTTGTTGCAGGCGGTCTTCATCGACATAGGCGGGGGCTAAGTCGGGAGAAATTGCATTCACCAGTTGTATGTCTTTGCGTTCGACCAGAACTTGACTGAGGGTCAAGACGAGTTCAACAATTTTGCGGATATTGACGGGTTTGAGTTGCAATTGTAAGTTTTTATGCCGCAGTTTGGAGAAGTCGAGGATATCGTTGACGAGGTTAGAAAGGCGATGTCCGCTTTGGGAAACCATCCAGAGGTTGCGTTGCTGAAGTTCTGTCAGGGGTCCGGTCACTCCTTCCAACATCGATTCGGCAATGCCAATTATGCCGTTGAGGGGGGTTCGCAACTCGTGGGAGGTATTGGCTAAAAATTCATCTTTGAGTTTGTCGAGTTGTTGCAGTTCTTGATTTTTGAATTCCAGGGTTTGTGCGTATTCTTCTAACTGCTGATACGAGAGTTTAAGGTTGTTCCAAAGCGTTGCACCGATGCTGATGACCGCAGAAACGGCTACTGCGCTCAGGGGCGTAAAAACAGGGATTAACCAACCAGATAAAAAGGCAATATAGCCGCTGGCGATGATAATTGTTACAGATAAGAAAATTCCACCGACTGACACCCATTGCCGACGCACGTAGAGGGAACCGAGGGTGGCACTCGTTCCAGACCAAAATAGAATTAGCAGCCAATTCAGGGGTTTAATTGAAGCTTGCAGCATGGGACGACCTTCTAGTGCTGCACTCAAAATCTGACTGGTGAGGTTGGCGTGAATTACCACACCGGGTGTTAATCGCTTTGTTGCAGTCAGAGTGCTGCTATAAGGGGTTTGATGGTTGTCGTTGAGACTGGGTGCTTTTGCGCCTAACATGACGATGCGATCGCGCATCATTCCCTTGGGTATGCGGTTCTCCAATACATCGGTCATCGAGATATGAAGAAAGCTATTAATTCCCCCGCGATAGTTGATTAAAATTTGGTAGCCTCCAGTGTCGGATTCCTTGTATTCTCCTTCGTTACCCGTCAAGGGAACAAATGTTGCTTTTCCTAACCCATAGATGTTGTTTTTTTGATCGATTACTCGCAGTTTTATACCTTCTTTCTCCAAATAGATCCGTGCCAATTTGACACCGAATCCTTCGATCATTGTGTCGTCGGACTTGCCGAGGATAACCAAGCCTCGGCGCAGCTTGCCATCAGCATCCAATACGATATCATTAGCTCCGACTTGACCCAACTTTGCTAACGCGGGTGGGGGTGCGATCGCAACTCCGCCAACTTTTTCAATTCCGATCAAATTTGGGGTAGAATTAAAGACATCGACTAATTCCTGATGTCCCGGTTCCACGGGCAAATCTCGATAAATATCAATCCCAATGGCTCTCGGTTGCTGCGCTTTTATATTTTGAAGCACCCTTGCCATTACTCGGTCAGACATGGGCCATTGTTGGACATATTTGATATCTGGCTCGTCAATCGTGACAATGACAATGCGTTTGTCAACAGCTTCCGCTGGACGCAGGCGAAAAAATTGATCCCGCAGCGACCATTCTAGTAAGTTGAAGATGCCAGCCATACTGCCAGCAATGACTAAGCCTGCGACGCTGGGAGCAACGATTAATGCTCCTCGCCATTGTTTAATTGTTCTCTGGAGTTTTTGCCGCATTGGATCAACTGGTAATAGGTATCCTATTACCCATTACCCTTTATCTATCGCCCAATCAGCAACTGTTTGATTACAACTGTTCTGCTATCGGCTCTTTGGCGATCGCATTCAATCCCACTTGCTCTAACAACTCTTGCCACTCCTTCACGAGGGTGGTATTATTAGGCTCTAACCGTTTAGCCACTGCTAAAACCCTCAGCGTATCGTACCAAATCCCCGCTTTAGCTAATGCCGTTGCCTGTTCTATCGGGGAGGAAAAAGACTGGTTGTTCTCAGTCGCTACTCGCTTCACCCATCCAGTTACGACATAATTATCGGGTCGCAGAACCCCATCTGGTTGAATCGGCGCAAACACCCACATATAGTTTTTCCCCATTTCTAATCCGGGTGCATTTTCTGGGAGGGTAACGCTGACAATTCCACCATTCCCAGAAATCGATAGCCGCGTTTGGTAGTGAGGGTTTCCTTGTTCGTCTTGCAAGCTGAAAAATGCTGCTCTCGAAAGTGTCGGCGGTAGGTAAACAAAAAATGTCGGACGTGCTGACACCGTGCGTCCAACTTTTGTCGGTGGAATTACGGCAGTCATCGGTAGGGGAGTATCGCTTCGCACGCCGCCGCTGCTGGTGTTAGAAGGTGCGCGATCGCCT
>DNGJ01000357.1 GCA_003486305.1 Cyanobacteria bacterium UBA11371 | reverse complement strand
GAATATGAAATGTATCCCGGTGGAACGAAGCTAGAAGATGCAGCAGATTCTGTGAATGCTGAAACCACCATCTGCTTGCAAAAATATTCCACCATCAAGACACGGGAATGGATCGCGCAAAATTGGCAGCGTCCTACCGAAGTTCTGCGTCCTTATGGAATTAAGGGAACCGATGAATTCTTACAGCGGCTATCAGAATTAACCGGCAAACCAATTCCGGAAGAATTGACCGCAGAACGGGGACGCGCTGTTGATGCGATGACCGATTCTCATGCTTGGTTACATGGTAAGAAGTTCGCCATCTATGGCGACCCAGATTTAATCTGGGGTGTGGTTAATTTCTTACTAGAAATGGGTGCAGAACCAGTCCACATCGTTTGCAACAATGGTGACGAAGAATTCAAAGCAGAACTCGATGCCGTGTTGCAAGCAACTCCCTACGGTCAAGGTGCGACTGTTTGGATTAAGAAAGACTTGTGGCACCTGCGGAGTCTGTTGTTCACCGAACCAGTAGACTTCTTTGTGGGCAATTCTTACGGTAAGTATCTCTGGCGTGATACTCACACCCCCATCGTTCACATCGGTTATCCCATCTTCGACCGTCACCACTTACACCGCTATTCAACACTCGGTTATGACGGCGTTATCAACATGTTGAATTGGGTCGTAAACCGCATCCTGGATGAACTCGACAGGAACACCATCATACCTGCCAAAACAGATATTTCCTACGACTTGATTCGCTAAAAAATGTTGTAGAGACGCGAGGATATCTCGCGTCTCTACTCAACGCCTTCTGGCATCAAAGGTAAACTAACTGGATCGAAAAACGATCGTCCCGGCGAAAACCGAATGAGCAACGCCAAATGGCATCAAAGGTTAGTTTTAAGTTTTGAGTTAAAGAACCCCCTCGCTCAAATTTTACAGATGCAAGGTTTCAATTCATTAAACTCATCACTCATTAATTTCTTGATCCTACCTCATAGTGACTGCTATGGCAACTCTTACCCCAACTCACGACCACGACCATCACCACCACGAGCTAGTAAGAAACCCAAGACGCCCTGGCTTCGATATCCTTTATCCCTTGCGTCAATTGGTAGATAGCATCGAAGTTAAAGATAGAAACATTGCTCATCTGTTTTGCCAATTGATTCCTTGCTGCTGTCCTTTTGAACGCGATGTCACTTTATGCGGGCGGGTTTTATTCCACATTCCAGCTTTGTGTAAGTTAAATCCTCTCTACAACGAGTTTGTATTCTTGCGCTTCCGCGCTTTATCCTTCCTCGCAGATGTCTGCGGTGAAGATGTAACGAAATATATTTGTTGATTGCTAATTGCTAATAGCTAATTGCTAATTGCTAAGTTGTAAAAATCAACACAATTTTCCAGAGCAATCGGTGATTAGCTATTATGAACAACCAAAACTAGAGAAGAAAAAGTAAATAGCCATTAGCCATTAGCCATTAGCCATTAGCCATTAGCCATTAGCCATTAGCCATGAAAATTACTCAAGCTAAAATAACGGAACTCCTGAGCGAAAAAGGCTGCGAACACAATCATCAGAAAGAAGGGAAAAAGAAAACAGCTTGTACTAAGCAAGCACAACCGGGAGCCGCTCAAGGTGGATGTGCGTTTGATGGTGCGTCGATTGCTTTAGTTCCGATTACTGATGTTGCACATTTGGTTCACGGGCCGATTGCTTGTGCGGGTAATTCTTGGGGTTCTCGCGGCAGTCAATCTTCGGGGCCGCAACTTTATAAAATGGGTTTTACGACCGATGTGAGCGAAAATGATGTGATTTTTGGGGGAGAGAAGAAGCTGTACAAGGCGATTAAAGAGGTGAGCGATCGCTACAACCCCGCCGCCGTCTTTGTATACTCGACCTGCGTTACAGCGCTGATTGGGGACGATCTGGATGCCGTTTGTTCTGCTGCTACAAAGAAATTCGGCGTTCCCGTCGTCCCGATCAATTCCCCCGGTTTTGTCGGTACGAAAAATTTAGGTAACCGCATCGGCGGCGAAGCATTACTCGATTACGTTGTCGGCACAAAAGAACCAGATTATACCACACCTTACGACATTAATTTAATCGGCGAATACAACATCGCCGGGGAAATGTGGGGAGTTTTACCGCTATTTGAAAAGTTAGGAATTCGCGTCCTAGCTAAAATTACCGGCGACGCGCGTTACAACGAAGTTTGCACCGCTCACCGCGCCAAACTCAACGTGATGATCTGCTCGAAAGCGCTGATCAACATGGGGACAAAGATGCAAGAAAGATACGGCATTCCCTACATTGAGGAATCTTTCTACGGCGTCGAAGATATGAATCGCTGTCTGAGAAATATTGCCGATAAATTGGGGTGTGACGACTTAAAAGAACGAGTCGAAAAACTAATTGCCGAGGAAACAGAAAAATTAGACCAAGCTCTCGAACCTTATCGCCAACGACTAAAAGGTAAGCGAGTCGTTCTTTACACCGGAGGGGTAAAAAGCTGGTCGGTTATATCCGCCGCCAAAGATTTAGGAATGCAAGTAATGGCGACCAGCACCAAGAAGAGTACCGAAGAAGATAAAGCCAAAATTAAAGAACTCTTGGGCAAAGAAGGCATTATGCTAGAAAAAGGAAACGCCGCCGAACTGCTAGAGGTAGTTGCTAAAACCAAAGCAGAGATGTTAATTGCTGGCGGACGCAACCAATATACAGCATTGAAGGCCAAAATCCCATTTTTGGATATTAACCAAGAGCGCCATCATCCCTACGCCGGATATGTAGGAATGATCGAAATGGCAAGGGAATTAGACGAAGCGTTACACAGTCCGATTTGGGAACAAGTACGCAAACCAGCACCGTGGGAATAGGTAATGGGTAATGGCGTTCCCAGGCAGAGCCGTGGGAACGAGGGTAATGGGTAATGGAAACCAAATACCAAATACCAAATCATCGGGGCGGGTTTATATAGGTTGTCTGCGATCGCATATATTGCAGGTAAAACCCGCCCCTACACAACTACCAATTAGCAATTAGCAATTAGCAATTAGCAATTAGCAATTAGCAAATCTTATGGCTACTGTAATTACCCCCACAAAATCCGTTGCTGTTAATCCCCTGAAGCAATCTCAACCTCTGGGTGCAGCGTTGGCTTTCTTAGGTTTAAAAGGAACGATGCCGTTGTTTCACGGTTCCCAAGGTTGCACGGCGTTTGCCAAAGTTATGTTAGTGCGGCACTTTCGGGAAGCGATTCCTTTAAGTACGACCGCAATGACGGAAACAACGACAATTTTAGGCGGAGAAGATAACGTACAAACTGCGCTTTTAACCTTGTTAGTGAAAGCGAAACCGGAAATTATTGGACTTTGTACGACTGGGTTAACGGAAACGCGCGGGGATGATATGCAAGGCATCCTCAAAACAATTAAACAACGCTATCCAGAATTGCAAGATTTGCCGATTGTATTTGTTTCCACTCCGGATTTTAAGGGTGCTTTACAAGATGGATATGCTGCTGCTGTTCAAGGCATTGTGCAGACAATTCCAGAACCAGGAGATTTGATCGAAGATCAAGTGACAATTTTGCCTTCTTCGGCATTTTCGCCGGGGGATGTAGAGGAAATTAAGGAAATTGTCGAGGCGTTTGGACTAAAACCAATTGTCGTCCCCGATCTTTCCCTTTCCCTCGATGGTCACTTGAACGAGGGAGATTACAGCGCCACGACGACTGGGGGGACGAGTTTAGAGGATTTGCGGCGCGTTGGTGCTTCGGCGTTTACCCTGGCGCTGGGGGAAAGTATGCGGGGTGCGGCGGATGTTCTGATGCAGCGCTTCGGTACGGAATATCAGGTGTTTCCCAGAGTGACGGGATTGAGTGCGGTGGATGAGTTGATGGTGCGACTTTCTTTGGTGAGCGATCGCTCGGTGCCAGAAAAATACCGCCGCCAGCGTACCCAACTCCAAGACGCCATGTTAGACACCCATTTCTACTTCGGGCGCAAACGGATAGCGATCGCATTAGAACCAGATTTGTTGTATGCAACTAGCTGCTTTTTACAAGAAATGGGAGCAGAAATTCAATCTGCTGTTACTACCACAAAATCACCAATTCTGCCAGAAGTTCCTACTGAATTTGTCAAGATTGGCGACTTAGAAGATTTAGAAGAATTGGCGGTTGGTGCGGATTTATTGATTACCAATTCCCAAGGATCGAGGGTAAGTAAAAAATTGGGAATTCCCCTTTATCGACGAGGATTGCCTATCTACGATCGCCTGGGTAACGGTCACTTTTCCTCAGTTGGTTATAAGGGAACGACCGCGCTGTTGTTTAATATTGGCAATATTTTATTGGAGGAAGAAGAACTAAAAAATAAACATTAAAAATAGCAAGGTTTTCAATTTTTCATGCGAGACTTAAACTAAGTAGCAGAAGAGGGAAACAATGAAAATTGCATTTGCTACGCAAGACCTGATTCACATCAATGCCCATTTCGGATCGGCGAAACAAATGGCAGTTTACGCCGTCTCGCCAGAGGGCTATCAATTCTTAGAAACCATCGGTTTTGATGGCAAACTCGACGAAGATGGTAACGAAGATAAACTGGTTCCCAAAATCGAAGCTTTATCTGACTGCACAATTGTTTATGTAGCCGCAATTGGTGGCAGTGCAGCGGCGAGATTAATTCGCAAGAAAGTAACTCCCGTCAAGTCAAAAACCGAAGACGACGAGATTACTGAAGTCCTCGAAAATCTGGTGACTACCCTAAAAGGAAATCCGCCACCTTGGCTGCGAAAAGCCTTGCAGCAAACCGAAAAAAGCTTTGATTTTGAGGATGAATAGTCAGTTTGCTAATGGCTAATGGCTAATGGCTAATGGCTAATTCGATTATCCTCAACTAACCCCAGATACAGGAAAACAAAGGAAAGACAATGACTCCAGAAACTGCTCTAAAAACTCTGACCAATGAAGAGTTAGTTAAAGCCACGCCATACCTGCAAGAATTGGCACGTCAAATGCGCGCTCAAGACGGCTATGGTACTTTCCGCAGTTGGTCGGATGAATTGGTTCTCAAACCATTTATTGTCAGCAAAGAACAGAAACGGAAAATCTCTGTTGATGGCGATGTCGATCC
>DNGJ01000498.1 GCA_003486305.1 Cyanobacteria bacterium UBA11371 | reverse complement strand
GGCGCTCTGACAGCTTCCCAAGAGCAAACAAAGACTTCATCAACTTTGAGGTGACGGGCGCATTCAATGATTTCAATCCAACTTTCACGCTTATCATCTGCCGGTAATAATGCCTGACCCCGGATTTTATATTGTCGGGTTTTATTGAGGAGTTTTTTAGCTTCTTCAATATCCTCGATTTTGCCCATGAGAAAAATAGGGCGACGCGCCTTTCCTCGCAGCCGCAATTGAATCACCGCTAACTGAACTAGGAACCGCTCGCTACAGACAAAAAGCAAAGCGAGTACCCAACCTATAGAAAAAGTTGAACGGGATACTATGACACCTGGTTGGTAAAGATAAGCAATCAGCAATAAAACAATCTGAGCTAAAGAAATTGCTTTGCACAAGCTATAGTAATTTCGGCGTTTATCGTCAGTGCCGTAGAGTCCTGATGCGGCAATAATTCCCAGAGTAATCACCAAAATTGGTAGTAAAAATCCTGGCTGTTGACTCGACTTTGCTAACAGTTCAAAAAACTCGACGGGTGTCCCCCACCGCTCGGCGATAATCCAAGCTAAAGATAACATTAAGCTGTCGAGCAGGAGCAAAGTAATCACCCGTATCCAACTAATGCTAGTGCCACGGCTAAGCCTTGTTATTCCCGGAGCGCGTAAATCTGACATAGGCTAATACTTAAGTAGTTCGATCAAAAATGATTTAGGTAGATGTATGGAGTTCAATGTTTATTATCGCGATCGATTCTGGTGCAACCAGAATCAATCAAGTTAGGTTGATTGATGCCTGTTGACTAGGATTATACGGTTAAACGGAATGTTTCAGTTTGATCGAAGACAAGAGGCTTTATCTTAGTATTCCCAGCTTCAACCTCGAAATTTTACAGGCGATCGCTTCGGTGCATTTTATCAGCCTGCACGAACAGCTTTCCAGAGCGATCGCGTAGTCCCCCTCCCCCTGCGATGCTAAGGCAGAGATAAAACAAGTTTTATCTCATCCTACCTCACTTTAAACCTTGTACCTAACTCTCACAATTGTGAAAATTATTAACTGAAGCCAACAGTTGCGATCGCAATTGGGTATCCTTAATTTAAAATTCGTCACACTTCCTCTAATTCCACCAGCATTTCTATCGTGCTAACCCGAAAGCCGCAGTCGGAAAACAACCGCCGCGCCGATTCGTTAACCGCCGCCGTATCGAGCCGAATTTGTTTGACTCCCATCTGTTTAAATCGCTCGATCGTTTCCATCACCATTTGTCGCGCGATTCCACTACGGCGATATTCTTCTTCCACCCACAGGTCGTGAATAAAAGCATATTCTTTTAAACGATAGATGGGTATTTCTTTCTCTACCGTTGCTACTATAAATCCAACTAATTTGCCCGGTTGTTCGGGTGCGGAGGCGACTAGGAAAACGCTGCTTTCCCGCGTAGTCAATCTTTTCAACCATCCCTCGTAACCTTGTTCTGGATGGGGTAAAAATCCATATTTCGCCTCATCCCAAGTTTCGTGCAACGCACAAATCTTGGCAACCATCGGCAAAACGGCGGGAACATCAGCGGGTGTAGCAGGACGAATCATAGCAGGTGAGCGGGTGGGCTGGCGGGCTGGTGAGAATTTTTGGGGCGGGTTTTACCAATAACTTTCAAACTGTAACAGACTGCTCAACTAAACCCGCCTCTCTCAAGACGCAATCAACCAGACAGGATATCAGACTGGGTGGTAGCATCGAGTGGGTCACCGAAACTGACGCCGATAGCAACGGGTGTTTAGTTTTGTAAAAGGTGGCTCGCGAGCGATCGCATTATTATGCCCCCAACCTTGTACCCCAGGACAATCGCTTAAGGTCTAGTTTTTTACACAATTTTTTGATTTTTTTATTATCTAAAGCTAAAATTTTGACAAAAAGCCTTTATAATTGATGCGGTTTTACAGGAAAAAATTACAAATATGACAGCAAATTTTCCTTTTTTTGACTTAACTCCCGAAGCTGACAATTTTACCATTACTTCGGGGCTACTAAGCACGCTACCGGGCGGGTTACGCGGCTTGGCAGGAAACGACACAATCAGAGGTTCATCGGACGGAGATTTGGTATTTGGCGGTGCTGATAACGACAGCCTTTTAGGTGCTGCGGGCAATGATAGCTTATTTGGTGGTGAAGGGAACGATAACATTTTCGGAGAAGCTAACAATGACATCATCAACGGTATGCAAGGAGATGATTTGCTCGGTGGCGGAGAGGGAAATGACTTGCTCCGGGGCGGCAAAGGTGATGACTATTTAATTGGTGGAAATGGTAACGATACTTTAATTGGCGATAGGGGTGTCAATATAAATTTTGGCGGCACAGGTAGTGATGTGTTTGTATTCAGGCAGGATTTGCTTTTGGGCGATTCCAGCGATTCAATTACCCAAACTGTCCCACAGGTGATTCTCGACTTCGATCCATCGATTGACTTTATTGGACTCAGCGGCGGACTGTCAGCGAGCCAACTTACATTTATTCAACAGACAGTACCTTCGAGTCAAGCTTATTCCCTTTTTGTCGGGTCGGGTCGGGGAACAAGGTTCATCAACGAGGGTGCGATTACACCTGCATCTTTCGATCCGGATGGAAATAATTCGACAGATGTTACCTTGATTAGGATCGGTGCATCAGGGCCGTTTGTGGCTAGCGTTATTAATGCAACGCCAGATCAAATTGCGAGTCGTTTTATCCAAGTTAATATCTAGGGAAAACCTCTCCCCCCATGCCCCCTCTCCTGCGAGGAAAGGGGGGATGGGGGTTTTTCGGGAGAAAGAGCGATCGCATTCTCCTTAAGACCGTTACCTTAAAGGCGGAATAACCCGTAAACTATGAGTCAAAACCTCAATTTATATAAACCCGCCCTGACAAAAATCTATCTATGAAAGTTAGACCAAACTTACTCGAACTCACCGAATCTTACCTACAAAGATCGGTAGCCCCGATAGCCAATAAAATAGATACCGATTGGGATACTTTATTTGAAGCGCTCCAAGGTCTAGGCGAATTGGGCGTCCTGACACTGAAAATTCCGACCGAGTGGGGCGGTGCGGGAGCGAATGAAGAAACCTTTCAATCTTTCCAAGAATTAGTTGCCCGATATTCGGGTGCTTTAGCTTTCTTGCAAACGCAACACCAAAGTGCTGCCGGTATGATCTTTGAAGGTCGAAACTCCTCGCTGATGCAAGCATATCTTCCTGCGATGAGTAACGGTGAGGTATTAGTAGGCGTTGGTTTTTCTCAACTGCGACGGGAAGGCGACCCAGTTATTTTAGCCGTTCCCGTAGATGGCGGTTATTTGCTCAACGGATTTGTGCCTTGGGTGACGGGATGGGGTTTATTTCAAGAGTTTATTGTTGCCGCTAGTTTACCCGATGGTCGCGCTGTTTTTGGGATCGTGCCCTTGGTGGAAACTTATCAAGAAACAGGCGGTAATATTGCCTTTAGTCAGCCGATGCAACTGGCGGCGATGACATCAACTAATACGGTAACTGCTAAGCTGAAAAATTTGTTCTTAACTGATAATCGCATCGTTTCTATCAAACCTTCGGGTTGGATTCATGAAAACGATCAAAAAAACGTCTTGCGCTCGACTTTTCTAGCAATGGGATGCGCGAGAGCCGGAATTGATATTCTAGAAGCTGCTGCGAAAAGCAAATCTCTCCCTTTTATCAACAATGCTTTTGACTCTCTGGGCCAGGAACTTTCTCGCTGTCGAACTGCTATTAAAGCAGCCGCAAAAAATCCCAACTTTTCTTTAGATGAAAAACTAAAATTGCGCGCCGAAGCGATCGATTTAGCGGCACGTTGCGCCCATGCAGCGGTTACCGTTTCTAGCGGTGCAGCTAATTATATTAATCACCCGGCACAACGAGTTTATCGCGAGGCATTAGTCTTTACTGTCACGGGTCAAACAACTGCGGTGATGGAGGCGACATTAAAACAATTAACTCAGAAGAAACTGGAGGCAGAGCCTCCCT
>DNGJ01000360.1 GCA_003486305.1 Cyanobacteria bacterium UBA11371 | reverse complement strand
TCTTGGGAAGCTGTCAGAGCGCCAATATATCTTTACTGGGAATTGAAGGCGGCTGGAATTGCTTTACGGGTGTTGCCGATTGGGCTAAAATTACCCAGCCAATGGTCTGAAATCAAGATGATTGAAGGCGTCGCGACGATCCGATATGGTTATCCACCCATCCTGGGCAGCGATTTTTGGGTGAAGCGTTTTGTCGATCTTGTCGCTTCGATTGTTATTTTGTTGGTAATTTTACCCTGGCTTTTGGTAATAGCATTGTCGATTAAACTCGACTCACCAGGGCCTATATTTTTCAAGCAAACCCGTATAGGTTTAAAAGGCCGGAGGTTCAAAGTTTGGAAGTTCCGCACGATGGTGATTAATGCGGAAAAATTAATCAAAGAATTAGAAGCAAAAAATGAGATGAAAGGGGGCGTAATGTTCAAGATGAAAGACGACCCCCGCGTTACCAGGGTAGGCAAGTTTCTGCGCCGTTATAGCCTAGATGAACTGCCGCAAATTTTTAATGTATTGCTCGGGGAAATGAGTCTGGTCGGCCCTCGTCCCTTTCCCTTGCGAGATGTGGCAAAGATGTCAGATAACCACTTTATTCGCCATGAAATATTGCCCGGAATTACCGGCCTTTGGCAAGTTTCCGGTCGTTCTAACGTCGTGAATTTTGATGAAGTTTTCCGCCTAGATCTAATTTACATTCAAAATTGGTCGCTGGCGCTTGATTTTCAAATCATGTTGCAAACAATTAAAGTTGTTCTGGGCCATGAGGGAGCATATTAATCTCAGGCAGGTGAGCATCTTGTGCAGGTGACTCCGTGAGCAGGATTGATAGTGCTTGACATTTTTATCTTTTTAGTGTAATTAGGGGTGTCAGTAAGACTACGAGTACTGACGCCAGTACGATCCAGGCTGATGCAGAAACCGGGTTCTTTCCTTGTTATGGGTCAGTTGAGATGATGGGCGATCGCGCATCATCTCATCCCCCTCTCTCGCTCTTTACCGTATTTACCGATATTTTTTCCTAAGTATTACTCAAACAACTAAGTATTTAAGATTAATTCATAACAGTAGTCCGCAGCCTTACAGACAATTAAATCCCGTATAAAACCCATAGGCATTCCCATATTGGTTGAACCTACAATTGCTTAGACAGCAATAAAAGTCATGTCTAACTCGCTGTCTTTAAAGATTGCAATTGTGAATTATTGTTTGATTCGCACCCAATCCTTTAAAGAAAGCGCCAGTGAAGTTTTCTTTGCTCCTGGGATAAGCAATTTACCGCTATAAAAGGGGATGATGGTTATGAAACTTACAAAATGCCTGCTTTCCGCTGCTGCTGCCGCTGCCACTGTAGTCGGTGCAGTTTCTTCGCCAGCACAAGCCTTCAGTTTTGGTCCTGGTGGCATCAGGTTTGACAGGGACACTACTGTTGACTTTAGCTTCATAGAATCTCACGGGTATTTCCGCCAGCGATTTGGCGTTCAAGAAATTGGTGGAGCTAGAACCAATTTAATGTGGGAAACTACCCGTTCTGACAATAATTCTTGGGCTAACGACTGGCAAGGAACTTGCGGCAGCGCGCTGCTCAACTGTAACGCTAGCTTCACCTTCAAAGCGGGCAAGAGCTACTCGTTGTTTCTCGATGCAATAGACGATTTCGGCGGTACTTACGTCCTCGGCGAAGCAGTTAAGTTTTTCAACGCTCCTGAAGCCGCAACGGTTCTTGCAGATACTAGCTACCGCGATTACAACAGGAGTCCAAACAGTTTGCTGTCTAGAACAGCGGGAACGAATAATGCGAATCCTTTTGCAGCCCCTGTTTTAATTGCCTTCGAGGATTACGGTTTAAGGAACAATGCATCTGACGACCACGTAGACTATAACGACTTCATGTTAACCGCTCAAGCGAGAGCTACTGTCCCCGAACCTGCTACTTTGGCAGGTCTGGGAGTGGTTGTTGGAGGGTTTGGTTTCGCTCGTCGCCGCCGCGTTCATCAAGCTTAATTTTAGATCCCCCAACCCCCCTTAAAAAGGGGGGCTTTTAGTTTTAGAATCCCGGTTTCTTAAAGAAACCGGGATTCTTAGCGTTAACCTAGCAGCCAAAATTATTTGCTCAATCTGTACAGCCAGATATCGCTGTCTTGGTAAGCAGGCTCTGTTTTGTAACCCTGGGCTTGCTCGATTCCAGAACGCAGCGTTCTTGAAGGTCTATATAAAAAGATATCGCTAAAATTATCGGCAATCTTGGGTATGTTCGGTTCTATTACTAACTGAAGCTGCACTTTTGGTTCGAGCAAATATCCCAGGGATTGGACGATATCGAGTTTGGCATCGCTGATTATCAATGGCTTTGCTGTTTGATTAACTATCTGAGCAATTTGAGGATTGTATTTGGTTCTTTCGGGGCCTTTGTTCCACCACACTTGTGCTTGCGAGCTAATCGTACAAGATAAAATGCCGCCTGTAAGTAGGACAATTAAGACGATTCGCCATAATTTTTGTCGGGTAATGTGGGTGGCTATTAGGTGAGAAACGGCTAGTTGAATTGCCAGGTAACAAGGAATTGGATATCTAGCCACACCGGAACGTCGCCCTCCTAAAATTAAGTCGGGAATTACGAGTGCAAGAAAGGTAACGCCTCCTAAAATTAGGATAAATAGCCAAACGGGTTTTGGAGTTTTGCGAATCGCAAAATAAATTGCATATCCGATTAGCAGCAATATGGCTAAAATTACGGGTATTAAGGGCAGGAATTTGGTTAATGGATCTTTAGATCCAAGCCCTAAATCAAAAAAGATGCGGCTGAAATTTCCCGCCCACATTGTTAGCAATGTAAATAGGGAAACTTTCGCGGCTGACCAGTTAGTGGTTGTCTTGGTTTGGGATAAATTTGTAATGACAGCAAACAGCCAAGGGACGAGGGTTAACAATCCTATAAAGGATGCTATTAGGTAAGCAATAACTGTTTTAGTAATTCGGAATCGTTCAATTGCTAAAACGTAAATTCCGTGACTGATGATGACTAATCCTGAAAATAAAAATGAATAGAGGCTAATAATTACAGTCGCGGTATAAATGCACCATCCAGCTATGTTTTTACTTTGGCGCATTGCCCGTAAAAGGGCAGCGCTTGATAGTAAGATTGCGACTGTCCACAAACTATAGGGACGCGCTTCTTGGGCGTAT
>DNGJ01000256.1 GCA_003486305.1 Cyanobacteria bacterium UBA11371 | reverse complement strand
GGGTCAGTGTGGGTAGTTTACTCAAGTACTTCAGTTTGTTGCCTCTGCTAAAGCGCTAGAAAAATCTCAGCAGTATGATGAAGCGATCGCAGTTTACGATCGAGGCTTGACCGATTTTCCCGATGATTTTCGATTATGGCACGAACGGGGACTGCTGCTAGCAAAGCTACAACTGTTTGAAGCAGCACTCTCTAGTTACAATCGCGCTTACGAATTAAAACCGCATCAGCCAGATTTGGCGCACGAACGTGGAGACGCTCTCTTGCAGTTAAAACGCTACAAAGAAGCGATCGCCTCTTTTGATATCTGTTTGCGGTATTCTCCCTATAACGCCCATATATTGGCAGATAAAGGTTACGCACTCTATTGTTTGGGACAATATGAACAAGCCTTGAAAGTCCTCAATCAAGCGCTGAAACATGCCTTTCACGATCGCAATACGAGTGTTTATGCTAGCTTGTATCAAATTGAATCTTTGCTTGCATTACGACAGTTTGATGCTGCTTTAGCAGCATCTGAGAAAGCAATGAAGCTTTATCCTAATGAGTTGTTGCAAGAACAGCAAAAAAAACTGCTATCATTGTAAACTGTTTCGGTCTTACAAAAGATGCTGAAAAATTGGCGAAAAGGCTGGTTGAGACTGGGTAAAATTTGTGCGATCGCTTACACCTCCATCTGCGGTATTTTATTCGTCAGTCAGCCCTACTTTATATTTAAACCGACTCGCACTTTCCAAAAAAATCCTGAATTTTATAATATCAAATATCAAAATGTTTATTTACCAGTAACCGGAAGTTCCGGCAATGATGTAATTCATGGATGGTGGATTCCATCTCAACGACGCAATTTAGGAACGTTGCTCTATTTACATGGAAACAGTCTAAATATTGGCTCTAATATTACTCAGGCTTACCGTTTTCACCAAATGGGTTTTTCCGTCTTCCTAATTGACTATCGAGGATACGGTAAAAGTAAAGGTAATTTTCCCAGTGAATCTCAAGTTTATCAAGATGCTCAAATCGCTTGGAATTACCTGGTAAAACAAAAACAAATTACAGCCAATCAAATTTTAATCTACGGTCATTCATTAGGCGGTGCAGTCGCGATTGATTTAGCACTAAAACATCCAGAAGCAGCCGGATTAATTGTGCATAATTCTTTTACTACAATGCAGCAAATGGCAGAACTAGATCCTTACTTGCGGATATTTCCAGTAAATTTAATTTTAAGATATCGATTTGATTCTATTACTAAAGTTAAATCGTTGCGGATGCCTGTGTTGTTCGTTCACGGCACTGCTGATGCGATGATTCCCAAAACAATGAGTAAAAGCTTATACGCTGCTGCACCAGAACCTAAACAGTTGCTGCTAGTTCCTGGTGCAAAACATAATAATGGAGATCTTTTTTTTAACAATAGGGAATATCGTCAAACGATTAAGAGTTTTGCTCGTTCGGTTTTAAATTAAAAACGAAAGTTGCTAGCTACCATCAAGACGCGCGGCTAATCGCTAATCGCTCAATCAGCTGCTATATTAGCAATTAACAATTAGCAATTAGCAATTAGTGTTAAAAGTAAAAAATGAGACATTGTTCGCGCCAGCGGTTTTTTCAGTTGGGTACGTTCGCAGCAGCAGCGATCGCATCATCTTGCAGCCAGAGAGTGACTCAATCAAATCGGGTGAGAGTATTGGTTATTGGTGCTGGAATTGCCGGTTTGGCGGCGGCGCGAGAACTTAAATCTCACGGCTTTGAGGTGACGGTTTTGGAAGGACGCGATCGCATCGGTGGCAGAATTCATACTGAAAGAAAACTAGGTGTTGCTTTAGACTTAGGCGCTCAGTGGATTCATGGAATTAATCGCAATCCCATCGGTCAATTAGCACGAGATCTTAAGCTGGAAATTAAGCCAACAAATTACGATAATATTGAAACTTATGGAATTGACGGGAAGGCGATCGCTGACGAACAAATTAATAACGCTTATTCCCTATACAACCAAATTATTAAACAAGCAAAAAGTCAAGCAGAAAAACTAAATAAAGATATCTCAATTGCTGAAGGGATTGGAGGGATATTAGCATCTATAACTCTGCGATCGCAGCAAGCAAAGTTGCTGAATTGGTATCTCAATTCAGAAATTGTTGTGGAAACGGGGACGGATTTACAAAAACTTTCGTTGTGGGAGTATGACGAAGAAGAAGCATTTAGCGGTGAGGATTATTTATTTCCTGGTGGTTATGACCAAATTATCCAAAATTTAGCCAAGGGAATTGAAATCAAACTGCAACAGCAAGTTATCGAGATTAAATATAGCAATCGAGGCGTTGCAGTCAAAACTGACAAAGGAAACTTTGAAGCTGAGACAGCGGTTATTACTTTACCTTTGGGAGTTTTAAAAGCAGGAAATGTTAAATTTAATCCTTTGTTACCCCAAGAAAAAATTACGGCGATTAATCGTTTAGATATGGGAGTATTAAATAAAGTTGTGCTGAAATTTTCTCGGATATTTTGGCCTCAAAATTACGACATGCTAGGTTATGTGAGTTTGTTAGAAAAAGATTTTTCGGAATTTTTTAATTGGCATCGCTATACTTCTGCACCGATACTGATAGGTTTGACAGGAGGAAGCTTTGCGCGGTCTTTAGAAAGTTTATCCGCTCCAAAAATAGTCGAAAATGCGATGAAATTGCTGAGGCGATCGCATGGAAACTCTATCCCGAATCCAGAGGCAGTAATTATCACAAAATGGGCAAGCGATCGCTTTTGTTTGGGGTCATATTCTACAATGCCAGTGGGGGCGAAAGCGAGCGATCGCATAGCCTTATCAACTCCCATCGCCAACCGTCTCTTTTTCGCTGGAGAAGCCACATCTAAAGAATATCCCGCCACAGTTCACGGTGCATTTTTATCTGGAATCAGAGAAGCCAATCGCATTAGCAACCAGTTTAGATAACAAGGGAGGAGAAACTTTAAAAGCCCCCCAATGCATCGGGGGGTTGGGGGCGATCGCTTTTACAACAGATTTTTGTACCGATTCTGAATTTCCCGAATCGAAAATACTGCTTCAAAGTTCAATCCCACACTTTGGTAAAATTGGGCACCACCTTGCTCCCTATCCACCAGTGAAATTACTCGCTCGACATTATAACCAGCCCCGCGCAGCCGTTCCACAGCCTTCATCGCCGACTGTCCTGTAGTTACCACATCTTCTAAAACCACAACCTTTGCACCCTCTGGTAAATTGGGGCCTTCGATGTAAGCTTTTGTACCGTGTCCCTTGGCTTCTTTACGGATAATGAGTGCGGGAATCGGTCGATTTTCAAGTGCAGAAACCACGCTCACTGCGGCTACGATTGGATCGGCTCCTAAAGTCAACCCAGCTACGGCGTCAGTATCCATTGGTAGCATTGGTAACAGGAGACGAGCGATCGCCAAACCACCTTGAGGATCGAGGGTCACCTGCTTGCCGTTGATGTAATAAGAAGCACGCTGCCCGGAAGAGAGAACAAAATCGCCTTCTTGATAAGCTTTGTTGCAGAATAAATCCAGAAGTTGCTGTCGCAGCAGCGTCAGATCTGATGTCGTAGCCCAGACACCGGGCTGGGCAGGTGTTCCAATCGTCATCGCCGTTGAGGGTTTGAAAGAGCCAACCATGATTCTAAACCCAAAGTTGAGCTAGGATTTGGAAAAATGTGAGGGTGAATAACATGGGTATGAGATTGACTTGCCTTAAATGCGTAACGATCGCTCTAGCTGCGGTGTGTGGTTTTGCTACCAGCGCTCTAGCTGACCCTTATATTTTCGTACCTAACAATGACAGGGCGCTTCGCATCGATCAGGAATTCAATCGAGTCTTTTTTAGCAACGATAGAGAGTTCTTCGAGAATCGCTCTATCCAGCGGCAATTGGACTTTCTGTTCGGACTGAGGAATTCTTTCCCTGAAAACGAAATTAATCGAGATGCTAGGGCAATCAACAGGCTTTATGTAGAAGTGCTGGAACGGCAGGTAGGCAGCGATCCGATACTGCTTACCCCGGATCTGCCAAATCCCTTCAATACCTCGCTGCGACAGCTGCCGCCCTCTAATTTTAACCGCCCATTTGGAGGAGGGGAGTTTATCAACGAGCAACTACCACCGCGCTAAAGGCTTACCCTCGCCAAGGATGCGGGGTCAGGACTTACCCAAAGAAACCGGGAATAAGCGATTAATCGTAGCTTTGCAACAGATCGCAGCCAGAAACCCGGTTTCTAGGCTCGTACCCAAAGAAACCGGGAATAAGCGATTAATCGTCGCTTTGGAACAGATATACCCAGAAACCCGGTTTCTAGGCCGATCTCGGCATACAAAATCCAGGGTGCAGGGGTTGAACCTGGCAATCTCATCCAAACCCACGTAAAATCAACCTTTTCTCTCGCTTTTCTCTCACTCACCCAAACAACTGAGCGAAAGTTGAGAGAAGAAAATGACAGATTCTGGTAAATTGATTGGTTGGGAAGCATTGATCGATTTCTATGATTCAATGGCAGAACTCACCCCACCTGGAGTTAGCTTTAAGCGCGACTCGAAGGCGGGTAAAACGTATCTCTACCTACAGTTTCGTATCCCAGGTGGTAAGCGGTACGCTAAGCCATGCGCCTGCGATTTCACCGAAGATGGCATCCGCAAGGCACTCATGAAAGCTCAGAAGGTCGCAGAAGCCTTAACAAAGTTTTCCACTGAATCTGAATTCTGGGCATGGTACGATTCTGA
>DNGJ01000258.1 GCA_003486305.1 Cyanobacteria bacterium UBA11371 | reverse complement strand
TTTTTGGTTTAGCCTGTAAACTCAGTTTGTAGGGTGCGTTAACGCAGTGTAACGCACCGCCCTTAAATGGTGCGTTAGGCGCAAATAGTTAGATTGTTGGTCAAATTCAAAACTACTATGCGCCTAACACACCCTACGTTTTATTTTGGTGTGAGGAAACTGTGACAGAGCAAAATCTTTTATCTTCAGCGCAACGGGGAAACCCAGAAGCGATCGCATCCCTACTTAACCAAGCATTATCCAAAAAAAACATCACCGCCACCACCTGTTTAGAGGGTAAATCTCTCCAAGTTACCCTCATATCCGACCAACTCCCGCCTCAAGATCTCTGCGTCTACGTCATTTCTGAAGGGATGCGTCGTCTTTCCATCCCATCGATTCAATTTATCCGCGTTATCGGACAGCAACGCTACTCCCAACTCGCTTGGAGTCAAATCATAGAGTACAAAGGCGATTTGGGGATAGATGCGACCCCTCCCCTGCAAGGGGAGGGGAGTCCTACTCCAGTCCCCCCCTTCCCTCGCAGGGAAGGGGGGTTAGGGGGGTTAGGTCTGACCAAATTAAAACTGCTTAAAACCAAAATCTCTCTACCCTGGTTCATCTTTATTCTCGCAATTATTGTCGCCGCATTAGGTGCAACCTTCGCTTTTCAACGTCCTTCACCCATCGCTAAAAAAACAACTCGCGTCGATTCGCAACTCGCCATCGCTGCTAAGAAACCAAAACCCAAAGTTACCCCCAAAACAACCAAAAAATCTCCTCAAGTTAGAACCCGTCCCCGCCGAACTCGGATGCGGTTAAAAGCCACAATTGCTGGGAATATTTCGCCCAAGTCTGTCGTCCATTCCGGGCAGGGTTTGTTTTTTGCCCAAAATATGATGTATCGCCACACGATTACAGTTTACAACCGACAGCATAAATTAGTTAAAACTATCCCGGATCGGGTTAATTTAGCCAAATACGGTTACGGTCAATTTAAAGGCACTTTCAGAGGCGCACCTGTTGAAACAAGTTTTTCCCACGATGGCAAATACGCCTGGGTTTCTAATTACCAAATGTACGGGCGCGGATTTAACAATCCGGGAAGCGATCGCTGTAGCGCCTCCCAAGCAAGCGATCGCAGTTTTCTCTATCGCATCAACACCCAAACTTTTCAAATTGAAAAAGTTATCAAAGTCGGCGCTGTTCCCAAATTTGTCGCCACTTCCCCCGATCACCGCCTCGTCTTAGTTTCCAACTGGTGTAGCTGGGATTTAAGTCTAGTCGATACCGAGAAAAATCGGGAAATACAACGCATTAAACTCGGTCGCTATCCCCGCGGCATTGTCGTAGATGACGATTCAAAATATGCCTACGTTGCTGTCATGGGTTCTTCAAATATCGCGCGGGTTAATCTACAAGATTACTCGGTAAAATGGTTGAGAAATATCGGGCGATCGCCCCGCCATTTAAACTTAGACCCCGCCGGTAAATATCTCTACGCTTCTTTAAACGGCGAAGGCAGAATTGCCAAAATTTCTCTGACAAACAATCAGGTAACCGCTAAAGTTTTAACCGGCAATGCACCGCGCAGTATGGTTTTATCCGACGATGGTCAATTACTTTATGTTGTCAATTACAACGAGAATACTGTGAGTAAAGTTCGCACTTCTGATATGAAAGTCCTGCAAAAAGTAAATGTCGCGCCCAATCCCATCGGCATTACTTACGATCCGCAAACGCGCCAAGTTTGGGTAGCTTGCTATTCCGGTAGCATTATGGTTTTCCAAGATTGACGATTTCTCCCTATAAACCCCCCAAAAACCCGGTTTTTTAGAACAACCGGGTTTCTTGCATTATGTTAAGATAGTTAAAGGTAATCTTAAATAAAGCTGAAATTAGTTCAATTTCTCTCTCTGGGTAGATACGGGATGGCATTTTTACACGCAACTGAACCGCTGCTGCGTTGCAAACAAGAAGCCCCTGAACAAAAGCAATTCAACCAAGAACAGCATCGTCGGCGCCAACGCCAAATCAATCTTTAATTTCTCCCCTTCTCCCTGACTGGGAGAAGGGGTACAAAGCTTTTAAGTTAATACCAAAGACCGATTACAACCCGCCCTTTAAAATTTTAGCCTTTAGACTGATATGACCAAAGATAATAGTTTTACCAAAGGATAGTTGATTTTTCTTTAACTTCATAAAATATTTATTCTTAGATAGAAGAAAATATATAAAATTTAATCTAATAATCTTGAGATAGAGTTGAGTAAAAAGCTAAAAAAGTTTAACTTTCTGCTCGTACTTGTACGAATATTTCTTACGACAGAGTAGGGAAAAGGGGTTGCCGCGCCAAAATTAAGCAAAATAATTCATTTCAGGCAACGCATATATGACTTTCTTTAATTACACCGTTCCGCCTTTGCAGCGGAAACAGCCGTGCCTTGACGTTCACGAGATCGAAGGACTGTGGCGGGTTAATTTCCGCATTGGAAATACCACGCTTTTTTCATCGTTTTATACCCGCGTCGATCAAGCTTGCATCCTGTGGAGTGTAATTTTAGCTACCATTTTTGTGACGGCGCAGTTCTTTCCCTTCAGTTGGAAACTGCAAGCAATTTTGTGGTCAGTTTTAACGCTAATCGGTACGGCAGTGATGGTAGCTTGGACTGAGTTTTGGGTAAAAGTAGAGCGCATTAGGTGGGTGCTGTATTGCTGGGTAATTTTGATGCTGGTTGGGTTAGTTGTGACCGACTGCGGTATTCTGTTGGGTTGGGGAGAAATTTTGATCCGCCTTTGTCCGCTGTGGTTGGGGTTGAGTGCGTTAGGGTATTTGTTGACTGGGTTGGGAGTGCGATCGCGTGCCATCATTTTAGTAGGACTGATTCACCTGCTCAGCATCCTGCTGTTGTCCTATTTTGGTGCGTGGCAGTTTCTCCTCACCGGCGCTGTCATGGCTTGCAACTTGTTGCTGTTGGCAGAATGGCGCTGGGATATGCGATCGCCTCAATAATGTGCAAGCAATCCTAAAATATTTTAATTTCCGTTAAAAATCCTTACCTTTTTCCTGAAGGTTTGGACAAGTAGGAGCCGACTCCCTTGGTTGAAGCTCTAAGCAGACCCTCCAGAAACTGTTTCTGGTTGAATGGTGAACTTTAAGCAAGTTTAGCCAAGTTCTGTGAAGCTGGTGTGAAAGCATCTACCAGAGCAGCCAGATGTGACGGACAAGCTAATCTTCAATTTGCTAGCCAAGTTATCTAAAACAAACCAAATTATACCAAAAATCAGTGGAGAAAAATGGCATCCTCCACTGATTTTCATTTATAAATGGGTAATAGGTAATAGGTAATAGGTCATGAGGCAGAAGGCAGTTTTTTCTATTAGCCATTAGCCATTAGCCATTACCGTTTTTGCTACCAATCTGAGCGATCGCTTTCGTTATAAGGATCGCCTTCAAACGGTTGCACGCCTGTATTAGGATATTTATCGTCAGTTGGGCCAAAAATGCGAGCTAATGCCCCAGAAAAATATTCGGAGATGTTTTCAATTGCTTTGGTGATATCCATAAAACCACGCTCCTGCTGTTGAGTTAAATCGCAGTCTCGCCAGTAAATTCATTATCGTTAATTTGCTCCCAACCGGGTAACTTTGCAATACTTGTTTAAACATATTTGCAATACTTTGTCGATCTTGAGCTAATTTGTTGCGTTTAAATGCAATTCTCCCTGCTTCTGTAAACTTTGCAGATTCAGAAACCGGGTTTCTTAAACAATACCTTCGCCATAATCCGACACCCTTAAGCGTGCGGCTACACAGACAAAGGCTGCCCTCCGCAGCCTGCAAGGATTTTAGCCCTTGTCTTGCGGGCGAGAGTTTGTGAGCCATCTTGCTTTCTTCTTGTGGGCGTTTCAGAAATTGGCGCAGGTATTATTAAAGAAACCGGGTTTCTTGAAAAACCAGTTGACACTATTATGGTAAATAATACTATAATTAAAGCAACCTAAATCGCAAGGAACCACGGGCTATGAAAATTGCCCCCAATCGGAACCGCCTGCACGAGACGGATCTAAAGCAACCCCAAACCGCGATAGACCGGGAACTTACCATAAATGCTGAAGATTACAGCTTGTTGACCGACCTTTATCAGCTGACAATGGCAGCTTGCTACGTCGGCGAAGGCTTGGATAAACGAGCGGCAAGTTTTGAGTTATTTGTGCGTCGCTTACCAGAAAAGTTCGGTTATTTAATTGCTATGGGCTTGGAACAAGCCTTAGAATACTTAGAGAAATTTCGCTTTAATCCAATACAGATAGAAGCATTAAAGGCGACGGGAATATTTGCCCATGCCCCAGAAGAATTTTGGTCGCTGCTAGGAGAAGCGCGCTTCACTGGCGATGTTTGGGCAGTTGCGGAAGGAACGGCAATTTTTGCTAACGAACCCTTGCTGCGGGTAGAAGCACCTTTATGGCAAGCGCAGTTAGTAGAAACTTACCTGCTGAATGCGATCAATTATCAAACTTTAATAGCGACGCGGGCAGCGCGGATGCGAGATGTAGCGGGGCCAGGGGCAACTTTGTTAGAATTTGGCACGCGACGTGCTTTTAGTCCCCAAGGGTCGCTATGGGCAGCGCGGGCGGCGTTAGCGGCGGGATTAGATGCCACTTCTAACGTATTGGCAGCATTGAAATTGGGTGAAAAACCTAGCGGGACGATGGCGCATTCATTAATAATGGCATTGACAGCATTAGAAGGCAGCGAAGCACAAGCATTTACCGCATTTCACCGTTATTTTCCCGGCGCGCCCTTATTAATAGATACTTACGATACCATTGCAGCGGCGGAGAAATTATCCCAAAGAGTGCAGTCAGGGGAAATGCAACTAGCAGGAGTGCGACTCGATTCGGGAGATTTAATAAAGCTATCGCAGCAGGTGCGGAGTCTTTTACCAGGGGTGCCGATATTTGCCAGCGGCGACTTAGACGAATGGGAAATAGCCAGATTAAAAGCTGCCGGAGCTTGCATCGACGGATATGGATTGGGAACAAAACTGGTAACGGGTTCTCCGGTAAATGGCGTCTATAAATTGGTAGAAATTGATAGCATTCCGACGATGAAGCAATCCAGCAGTAAAGTTACATATCCGGGACGCAAGCAAATTTTTAGAGTATTTGAAGCGAGTGAAATTAGGAGCGATCGCATATCACTAATCTCAGAAACCCCCACCGATTCCCAGCCCCTACTACAGCTAGTCTTCAAACAAGGACAGCGAATAAAACCCCCCGAAACCTTAGCAGAAATAAGGCAGCGCACCGCCACCAACGTCGCCAGTCTTCCCAGAGAAACCCGCCATTTGGATAACCCCATTCCCCCACCAATAGAAATTTCAAAAGCCTTATTGGAACTCACCCAAAAAACGGTAATAGGTAATAGGTAATAGAAAAAATAACCCAACTACCAATTACCAATTACCAATTCCCCATTACCAATTACCAATTACCAATTACCAATTACCAATTACCAATTCCCCATGACCGAAGATAGCAAAGGCAATATATTAATCGTTGATGA
>DNGJ01000259.1 GCA_003486305.1 Cyanobacteria bacterium UBA11371 | reverse complement strand
CCTTCTCCCTGGTGATCGCCAATCTCCCGTGCAATGGCTAAACGCTGCTGCTGGTAATCAATCGCCTTCTGGTAGTCTCCCAGGGAATCGTATGCAATACCCAGATTTCCCAGAGCAGTTCCTTCTCCTTTGCGATCTTTGATTTCCCGATAAATCGTCAATGCCTGTTCCCAAGACTGCAATGCTGCCCGAAATTGACTGGTTTGAAACTGTTGAATCCCTTGTTCTAAAAGTCGATCTGCTTGTGCTTTTCGTTCTGCTGTCGTCTGCGCCAACACCTTTGGCACTCCCCAGTTCGCCTTCAAATTGAGACTTGGAGGCATTTCTACAACGGTAGCGATCAGGGCGATCAGTGCTGCGAGTCCCATTTTTGGTAGGCGCATAGCTGTCAATCAAATTAACTCCTCAATAGTCTATATCTCTGACAATTAAGGACTTATGCAACTACAGCGATTTTCTTAAGCAAAAGTGGGTGTACAGATAGACCTCGGCAGGGCGAAGCATTCGGGAATAAAATTAGTTGGCGATCGCGATTAATTGTCGCCCGAATGCTTCGCCCCTACACTCTCCATTTTTTGTTCTTTTTGTCATGCGATCGCTCAGGACGTTGCCAAACAAAACCAGCGATTGGGTTGCGCGCGATCGCTGGTTTATTCAGGCTCTATTTCAGATTCAGATTGAGCTTTAAATTGTTCTCTCTCTATTTCTCGGAGACGGCGGAGATTTTCAAGCCGTTGAAGCGCTTCCTGTTTTTCGCTTTCATACCAATCTATGCCAGCTTGAGCTTTTTCCAGTCGATTTTCCGCATCTTTAATCAACTGGTCAAGGATTCCCCCAAGGAACGAGCTGGTGAAATCGCAATCTGACCGCGACCTAACTGTTCCAGCAGTTCGCTCACTGACAAACCCATCGATTTTGTTAGTTGTTCCACCTTCTCCCTTCCCTCTGGGGTTAATCGAAGTTGAATCCTCTCTGACTTGAGTTGACCGTGTTGATGATGTTTGGACTTGGGCATCTGTATTCGGATCGGACATAAAACTCCTTAAATTGTACTGACAATATTTGGGCATTGCCAGCCTAATATTGACATATCAGACGCCCAATAGTATATTACAAGTATATCAGGCGTCTAATGTCTGAGTCGCTCCCCCCACGCAACCGGATGTGACGCCCCTCGGCAGGGAACGCCAACTGACACAGCATTCTATTGATAAAAGGAGGAAGCCGATTGCCAATTAACTAAGTTCCATCACTGTTGAGTGGATACTCCAGCGCCGCTTTCCAAATGGCGCGGCGCTTTCTTTGTTCATTCACAAACTCAAATCAAATGATTAGCACAATCATCAGCGAATTTGAAGCGGCTGGATGGTACGTAAAACCAGGAACAATTATCAACACCTGGATAGTGAAACCATATCCCGCTCATTACAAGGAATACCTTTTAATTCCTTTAAAAGACGATTGGGTACTATCAACTAATTTTCAAACCCACGATCCAGAGCATCAAGAAGCGCTAACGGTGCTGAATCGGGCGCGGATCAAAGCAGCACGCGATCGCATCTGAAAACGCCACAAATCCTTTGAGCAATTATAGAGGCAAAAAAATGGCTAGCTTTGTGAAAATTTCTGCCGATGAATTTATCAACTTTGACGACATTCGCCAACTAACAGTTAACATCAAGAATGACGAATTAAACGTAACAGTTTGGTGGCGCGATGGCAAAAATAGCGAGGTTTTCCACCACGAACCAGCCAAAAAACTGATGACCCTGGTAGAACTTCACGCCCTGGCAAGTTTGAGACAATTGCAACCCGACGGCGGTGAAGATTAAGATCAGAAACCGGGTTTCTGATATCATGTCCGGTCGATTACCCATAATCATTAACCGGGACACGGCAGGATTAACGTCCATTGTTTGTCCGAGATATCTATGATGCCGTGTCCCTACGCAACGACTTGGTGAGGTTTTTTTATTATGGGCAATTCAACGGACATGATATGAGTAGATCTTTAGCTTTCAACTAAAATTTTTCCGAGAAACCCGGTTTCTTTTCGCCCCGCGATCGCAACGATTAAGATCGATCTTAAAATCACCCAGCCGCGAGGGATTGCGATGCCTTCTCCGTTTCCAGGGATGAATCCTTATTTAGAAAATCCCGATTTATGGTCAGAGGTACACCATCGTTTGATTACTGCGATCGCCATAGCTCTATCATCCAATCTCAGCCTGCGATATCGAGTTGCGATCAAAAAACGAACCTATCTCAACGATGGGGAAGAGTCAGTATCGGTGGCAATTCCGGATGTATCGGTCTACTCTCAAAGTTCAACCCCAGTCCAAACCTCATCAACTGCCACTTTACCAGATCAAGCTGAATCAGTAGCCGTAATTATACCCCTCCCAGAAGAAATGAGGGAAGGTTATTTAGAAATCAGAGAGGTAGAAACAGGTGATGTAATAACAGTAATCGAAGTGTTATCGCCTACCAATAAACGAGCCGGAAGAGGACGAAAAGCCTACAACACAAAGCGATTGGAAGTGCTTAGCACCCCCACCCATCTGGCAGAAATAGACTTACTTAGAAGCGGGAAACCCATGCGAATTTTGAGCGATATTCCCAAAACAGACTATCGAATTTTAATCTGTCCGGGGAATCGCCGTCCCCATGCTCAGCTTTATGCTTTTAATGTCCGGCAAGAAATTCCCAAATTTCTGTTACCTTTGCAACCCGGAGATACCGAGCCATTGGTAGATTTACAGAGTTTATTGGTTGAGGTATATGACCAGGCAAGATTTGATATGGCAATTGATTACCGTCGCGAACCCGTCCCCCCGTTGAAGGAAGAGGATAGAATTTGGGCGGACGCATTGTTGCGCGAACAAGGATTGCGGTGAACAGTTATTTGTTAATCGGTAGCTGCACGTGCGGGGCGGGTTTATTTATTCTTTGCGCTGCTAGCAAAGATCTCTCGTAAAACCCGCCCCTACAGCACTTCGGGGCGGGTTTAACGTAATATCTTGTGGTTCACCGAATTGATAGGTAAAACCCGTTCCTACAGCATCTAAAACGCTTGGACTACCAAAGCTAACGGACATGATATTATATCATGTCCGTTAGCATCAGACTTATATAGTTAATTGTGTTGTAGGGGCGGGTTTTACCAACAATGCAAGTGGAACCACGAGATACGTCGTTAAACCCGCCCCCCCCCGTGCGATGCCGATGCAACCGGACTTGATATAAAAGGGGATTTCTGCGATTTAGCGATCGCTTTTGCTTCAACCGATCCCATATCTGGATGCGATCGCTACTCTCTTGACATTTTTATTAAGTTATGCATTATACAAATTTCCCTTGATAATGCTAGACATCAACGTATACCGATTTACGGTGTGGGTTTTACCTATAACATGCAGGCAATCTCAAGCAATTATAGTAAACCCGCGAAGCCCCGTGTTTAGCGCATTGATGGGAAAACGGTATTAATTATGTATGCGATCGCCGATTCGTGCCATCTCCCAATAATTAAAACGCCCCACTTATAAAGCAGGGCGTTTATTCACGCGCTCCATCCACCTAAAGCGGATAGAATATTTCATTTCTTAAACCTATATCAGGAACTGGGAAGAAAAACGGGCTAACCTCCCGTTGGTTAACCCGCGAGCTTGGGAACGCGCAAAGTAATTATTTTTGCACCACCAATTTGACATTGGCGTTTTGCAGACCGCGTTGCTTGACTTCTGCCAAGGTTTTGTTGACTGCGTACTTCTGATTGATGGAGTTGATCAGTTCGGTTTGGTTATGCTTCTTAGCAACACCCCACAGGTCAGCGATCAGGTCGAAGGAACCATCGCTGTTGCGAGACCAGCCGAGGTCGTATTCGCCTTCCAGAACTGCAACGATGTCAGAACGAACCCGTTGACCGTTGTAGCCGCGAACGTCAGCATTGGTCTTAACGTTGATGCCCAGGTCGCGCAGAGAAGCTTTCAGAATTTCGGCATCGGTGATCTTGGTACGCAGTGTGCTGAAGTGAGACATGGGGATTTCCTCCTAGAGAGATCGAAAATAAACAACAACGAAACAAACGACAACGTTTTTTCAGAGATCGTACCGCCTTTAAAAGTGCGGCTTTTTATCAAACTGCTAGCTTTCGCTAGCCTTTCCTCCTGTTGGGAGCAGGAGAAAGCTTTTAGAACTCCAGTCGCTGATATTCGGCGACTGAAGATGCAGCAGGCCGCGCTCGCTGTCTCGCCCAGTCTCGTAGCGCCGTGACCTGTTCTGTCATCGTGCGCGACAGCGGTAGTGTCGATTTAATCGCGGCAATAATATCTAGCTGCGTGAATTCTCTATCCTGAGCAAAGGCTTCGTACATCGCGGCAATCAGTGCCTGCTCAATTTCTGCCCCAGAGAACCCATCGGAAACCTTGGCTAGTTGGTCGAGGTCGAAGCGCTCGATTTCGCGGCGGCGCTTGGTTAGGTGAATCTTAAAGATTTCCTGGCGCTCTTCGGGTGTGGGCAAATCTACAAAGAAAATCTCATCAAAGCGACCCTTCCGCAAAAATTCCCCTGGCAAGCGTTCTACTCGGTTCGCCGTCGCCATTACAAACACCGGGGAAGTTTTTTCTTGCATCCAGGTGAGGAAAGAGCCGAATATCCGGCTCGAAGTCCCGCCATCCGAGTCAGACGAGCCTGTGCTACCCGCAAAAGCTTTATCCAACTCGTCAATAAACAGAATTGTCGGGGAAATTGATTCTGCCGTTTTTAAGGCATTTCTCAGGTTAGCTTCCGATCGACCTACCATCGAACCGTCGTAGACGCGCCCCATGTCCAGTCGCAGAATTGGCAAACCCCAGAGGCGAGAAGTTGTTTTGGCAATCAGGGACTTACCACAACCGGGCACTCCCAGGATCAGCATCCCTTTCGGTTGGGGCAATCCGTATTCTCTGGCTCGCTCCGTAAAAGCATTCGAGCGTTGTTTCAGCCATTTCTTCAATTCTTCTAAACCGCCAACTGAATCAATCGTTTCGTCTTCTTCTATGTATTCCAGAATGCCGTTGCGGCGAATTAACTGCTTTTTCTCAGAAAGAACGATATCAACTTCTGCTTCAGTCAGCCGACCTGTCGTAACTTGGGCTTTACGATAAACTTTCTCAGATTCATCCCGCGTTAGACCCAAGGCTGCTCTTAAAAGTTTCTCTCGCGCTTCTGTGGTCAAACGACGCCCGCGATTTTGATCCAGATGTTGGGTTAGCACCTGATTGAGTTCTCCCATATCTGGCAGAGGGAAGTCTAAAACCACAACTTCCTTTTCCAGCTCAATTGGCACTTGCTGCACGGGTGACATCAGGATGATCGTTTTTTGGCTGCCTTTGAAGCTAGCGATCGCATCCCTTAACCACCGCGTTGTCGCTGGCGAATCAATAAACGGATGTAAATCTTTGAATATAAATATACTCGGGTCTCGCTGCCTGTTCATCACCCACTCAATCGCTGCCTCTGGCGAGACTGTATTGTGCTGGGTGATGTTGCGAGGTTGCTCGTAATCAACTAGACCGTGGGTGACTGTCCATACAAAGACTCGTCGTTGAGGTTTGCTGATTTTCGCGATTGTTGCTATTGCCTGCTCTGCCCGTTCTTCCTCGGAAGTTACCAGGTAGATCAGAGGGTATTGAGCTTGAACTAGAACGTTGAGTTCTTC
>DNGJ01000016.1 GCA_003486305.1 Cyanobacteria bacterium UBA11371 | reverse complement strand
AGGCGAATTTTATATTCTTCAGAACTTCCAAAATTATACTTAGATTTATAAAATCCAAAAGATTGGATAGTTTCAGCTTCTTCAACTTCACTCAGCTTAGTTCGGAGCGTGTTGATTTGAGCATTTAGCTGTTCTTGATTTCTAAGAAGCTTATCCAGTTCGCGTTGTTTTAAACTAATATTTGAATCTAATTGCTTTTCCAACTCCTCTTTGGAACCAAGCCCTTCATATTTATCATATTTACGTAAACGCTTTTTAAGCTTAGCTTGTTCGATTTGCACCTGCGTCAATATGCCAAGGAGTATTAATATTGCTGCTATGGCTGCTGTAAGGAGTGTTGAAGACATGTGGCTCAGTATTCCTATTTACATCTCTCCCAAGATAGCGCAAAATCCCCGATAGAGTCAGGATCTACAGAGGGATTTGGTAAACTAACGGCTGTTCCACATCGGCAACCTTATAGAAGACGATTCAGCGTCTCTAAGTTCAGATAACTAACATCGCCAATTTCACCAGCCACGACGTTACAAGGAAGTTCTGGTTCTCCCAAATGATTTACCACTAATAAAGCACCGGAAAAATCATGGCCTTGGGTATAGTCATTGAAAGTTACAATCGTGGGTAAACTTGCGCCAGTGGAAGCTAAAAGCCCGTGATGGGAATCTTCTATAACCAGACAATCTTTCGCCTCTAAATTCATTTGTTTTAGCACGTAATGATAGATATCTGGTGCGGGTTTTTTGGCGGGAACAATATCGCCAGCGGCGATGATTTCAAACCATGATGGATCTAGAGTTTGTTCTAATAAAGCAACGGCGTTGGGTAAGGCGCTGGTGGTAGCGATCGCTAACCTCACCCCCTCGTTTCGCGCTTCGTCAATCAATCGCTTCACCCCTGGACGCAAGGGAATTTCACCCCCGGCTAATATCTCTCGATAATGCTTGGTTTTATTAGCATGTAATGCAGCAATAAAACCATCATCGGGCATGGTAATTTCAGGACGATATTTTTCCAAATAAAAGCGAATCCGTTCTTTTCCTCCAGCGACGTATAGCAATTCGCCATACAATTCAATCGACCAATTCCAATCTAATCCAGCTTCAGCGAAAGCGCGATTAAACGCGATTCGATGTCCATCGCGTTCGGTGTCGGCTAAAGTTCCATCAACGTCGAAAATTAAAGCTTGTAATGCCATTTCAGATTGCAGATTTTAGATTTCAAATTTGATGATTAGCCATGAAATAAATTTCATGCTGAAAGCTAAAACCCGTTAAAACGGGTTGAAGATTCTTGCCATATTATTAGACCAAATCCAGGTTATAAACCCCCTTTATTTTATAGCCCGCGCAGGCGGGCTTTGTTTGTGTAGCCGCGACTTCAGTCGTTAGGAATAAATGTTGCATAAATGCCCTGAAATAAATTTCATGCTGAAAGCTAAAACCCGTTAAAACGGGTTGAAGATTGTTGCCAGTTCGTTTCAACAGTAGAGACGTTACATGTAACGTCTCTACCAGCAGGTATATCAACCTGGTTTGTGACCAATAATTGTACGATGGCGCGGATCGCTGGGGACGGTGACGATATTTCCAAATCCTACCTTTTGCATTGCTGCTTCTAAATCAAATGTGTAGTAATCATCTGACCAAGGTTCCGTACTTTTCATCAAGGTAAAAAGTACCGGCGGCAGGTTTTGAATTACTGGAGATTTGGGGTTATTATCGACAATTGCTAAACATCCACTGGGACGCAATAACCGAAAAGCTTCCTGAAAAATGGCTTGAGTTGCTTGGCGCGGCAATTCGTGGGTGACAAATTGCAGCGTGACTAAATCAAAGCTTTCTGATGGTAAATTTGTATTTTCTGCATTGCCGTGAATCCAAGCAGAAATTTCTTTATTTGTATCGCGAGTTTTTGCAACTGCTAACATGTAGGGAGATAAATCTAATCCTACTGTACGGGGTGGCGTGTCTTGGATTTTATGATAGTAACGATGCAGGGTTAAAGTTGAAATACCCACAGAACAACCAATATCTAAAATATCCCTTACTTGTTTTGGGGCATAGTTAGCTAAAACTTGATGAAAACTGCCGCGCAATCTATCTTGGGCATCTTGCCAAGTAATCTGTTCTTTAGGCCATACTCTTAAAGCCATTGCGTAAGTAGCAGACTCGGCTTCAAATGCAGCTTGCCAACATAAATTACCTTCGTTATAGGCGTGGAAGGGAACTTGATAGTAGTCTGGATAGGTAATATTTGGATTGGCAATTTGAGCGAGTTGCTGTTTAGTATTAGATGCGGCTAGTGCTTCGCAGTTTTTTCGCCAGGGAATGCCGTTTTTTTCGGCTGTTTTGACGATAACTTGCCGCGCTTGCTGTTTCATGACAGCGTAAATTGGTTTTGTTTGGATTAAAACGTTGACGCAGCGGGAGAGGAAATCATCACCAGCCCAGTCTGGCTTGAGCTTGTTGGTCATTTAGGGTGTTAGCATTGCAATCGAGACGATTTTATATTGTAGAGCCTCAGAAACCCGGTTTCTTAAATAAATACCTGCGCCAATTTTCTGAAACGCCCCCAGGTTAAAACCTGGGGCTACACAAACAAAGCCCGCCTGCGCGGGCTAAAATTCTTACAGGCTGCTCT
>DNGJ01000260.1:12514-20846 GCA_003486305.1 Cyanobacteria bacterium UBA11371 | reverse complement strand
CCTAAACAACTTATAACTAGCAAGTTGCGTTACTTACAAACTCCCCTGACTTTAAAGATAGGGAAAATAGAGCAGAAATAATTTCTGCTCCATTATCTCCCTGGTCTTTGGTTATTTCTATTCGGCGGATGGATGCTGCCAAAAAACAATCGAATTGTTCAGGGGAACCAGTTGAGTCCCAGGATAGTAAAAGTTAAGAATGCGCTCGCTTGACCAACCGAGTTCGGCTAACTTATAAGCACCTGTTTGACTCAAACCAACCCCATGTCCAAAGCCACCCCCGATAAAAGCGTAACCCCACAGCGCATTGTCTTTTTTAACGGGTTCTACATAAAAAAATGTACTGCGCGGCGGTAACAAAGCGCTGCGAACTTCTTCTTTACGAAGTTCAATATTGCCTTTATCGGTTTGTACGACCATTTTCTGAATCCGTCCCCCAGGCGATCGCTCGATCACCTGCATTCCCCGAATCGCGGTAATATCCGCCAGGGGATGCTTGCGATTTTCTAGATATTTTCGCAAATGATCGGTTAAAACCTTGAGGTTGGCTTCTTTACGCCAGCGAAACATCTCCCACCGTTCTTCGTTAAAGCCTTTTTCCAAGCTGATAAACCGTCGGAAGTTTTCCTCAGACGCTAAACTATTGCTCGACAAATCCCAAATATTCCCCACCGCATCGATCACGGGACGCAAATAAGGCCGATCTTCCCCATTCCAAACATCGCTAAACGCAGCCGTAACGCCGCCAGTGGTAGAAGAATATAATGCATCCACTAGCTCGTTATTGTAAGTTAGCACCAAGCCTTTTGTAGATGCGATCGCTCGATCCGTAGTCGGCGTCGCGCCGCTGAGTCCATAATAAACTTGGCAGTGAATGTCAGCACAAAGCTGATAGCCATCAATTGCAAATCGACGCAAGTTTCGCAGCGCATAAGTCCGCGCAATTACTGCTTGTGCTTCCAGCGCCGCCGTTGGCGCACCTGCACCAATTTCGTTGGGAACCACACCCCGCAGATAAGTTTCTAACGGCACTCGGTTCACCAAGGTAAAATTACCGTAAGCATTCGGCTGAATATTCAACGGTCCGACAAACAAACGACTCGGACGCTTATTCTTTCCTTGAGATACCTGGATCGTATTTTTAAGAGCAGCAACGATTTCCAATTGAGAGCGCGTGAAGCGAAAGCCATTCGCCATCCACGATACTCTCGGCACTTTTTCCACAAGCTGCGTCTCGATATGTGCAGATTTTTCGCCCTTGGAACGTAAACTTTGCAACAGTAACCGTCTCAGTAAGGGATTGTTGTAAACATCCCGCTTCGCCCAAACTTGCCACCGTTCAGGCTGAGCAACTTCGGTTTCAATCCCTTTTGCACGCCACTTTTCGGCATAATATTCCGCTGTCTCGAAGTTTGGGTGGACGCCGATCACAACTCGCTCTTCTAACGCTGGTTCTGGTAGCGGTTGCATCGCGATTTCCAGCTTTACCTTATCTACTGAAACTGTTTGGGGTTGCATATTACCACCAAGGAAGCGCAATGTCAAGCGATCGCCCGGTGTCGCTTCCAAGGTTATTTCATCGTCTGGTTTTTCCCCAAATCGCTGCACAATCCCAACTTGAAGTTCTACATCCTGATTCGCCTTTGCTTTTTGAGCATCTACCGCCAGTCCTAGCAAACACAAAGCGGTCAGTACCAACTTCTTGTCCCATCGGAGCCTCCCGGTAGAACGCGGCTTTGGCGTCAATTTCTGCTTGGGGATGTTAGTTATCTGCATGGGCTGTTCTTGCGCGATCGCACTTCAATCAAAGATAGTACTCGAAACCATATCAGATATTCCATCGGTTGCAACTCAAACTCATAACGAGTATGATCAAGAAAGAAAAGAAAAGCAACTGTAGGGGCGGGTTATACCTGCCTCGTGAGAAGTAATATGGCTAAAGTACAAGAAATTCCCCTATCCCAGATTCGCCGCCCGTTGTATCGAGAAAACGATCAAGCCAAAGTAGCGGCATTGATGGAATCGATCAAAGAAATCGGTCAGACTGAACCAATCGACGTATTAGAAGTAGACGGACAGTATTACGGCTTTTCAGGCTGTCATAGGTTTGAAGCGTGCCAGCGTTTGGGAAAAGAAACAATCCTTTGCAGAGTCCGTAAAGCGCCCCGTTCAGTTCTGCGAATGCATATAGCTTAGGTAATAGGTAATGGGTAATGGGTAATCGGAAAAGACCAATTACCAATTACCCATTACCAATTACCAATTACCCAATCTCAAATTCCCTATGCCCCAGACCCAAGATTACACCCATCAGTTGCAGCAGTTGATGCAGCGGGTGGGGATTTCCAGCTTTAAAGCCCTAAGTCGCTGTTCAGGCGTATCCCAGCGCCAATTAAAGCGCATCCGCACTGGAGAAATATCCCAAATGCGCCCACAAGACCTGATCTTTTTGTCTAAAGCGCTAAAAGTGCCAGTCAGCGAGTTATGGTCAAATTTTTCTACAGTAGAATTCAATTGGGCAACAGAGTCAGAGAAAGCATCGTCAGCGTTACAGCAGGAGTACGAACGGCTACAAGCGCAACTAGAACAGCAGCGAGAGTCATTAATGCAGGAGTTTCAACAACAGAGCCTGCAAGTTTTAGAATCTTGGTTGCTGCAATGGCCTACCGCAGCTTATGCGGCTCAGCAAAATCCCCAACTAGGGGCGGTAAAATTGCTACCATTGCTGCGTCCGGTGGAACAACTGCTGCAACAGTGGGGAGTAGAAGCGATCGCACCCGTAGGCGAGGAAATACCATACGATCCGCAGGTGCATCAATTAATCGAAGGAACCGCTTCAGCGGGCGATCGCGTCAAAGTGCGCTACACTGGCTACCGACACGGTGACCGGCTCCTATTTCGTGCCAAAGTTAGTCCCGCACCCCGTGCCGATTAAGGCTAAATTCGCGCGAAATTTGTTGTACCTTACCTTGTAAGATGGTTTGCTAAAGTGTTTTAAGTCAGAGCGAAACTTGAAATAACTATGAGTGCTGTTGTTAAAATTATTCAACCCGATGGTCTTTTTGACGGTCCCAAAGGCAGTCAATTTCGGCAGGAAATTAGCAAGATAGTTGATAATGGAGCCAATATTGTATTATTGGATTTCAAAGATGTTACCTTTATGGATAGTTCTGGGCTAGGGGCTGTAGTGCTATCCCTCAAAACAGTTCGTGCGGCTGGGGGGCAGCTTTTCGTATGCTCGCTCAACGACCAAATTAGAATGTTGTTTGAACTCACCAGCATGGATCGCGTATTTGAAATTTTTGCGAACCGGGAGGAGTTTAATAAGGCGATGGCATCAAACAAGGAGATGCATTAGTTAACAACTAATCAAAAGCAATTTCTAAAATAGACAGATCGTCATCAAAAACATCTTTAGAATTGACAGATTGCACCTCACACATAACGCGGTCTAGATTGCTTCCCTTGCCATTTTTACACTCCTGAAGCAGATCGATGAAAGCATCCAGGCCCCAAATATCGCCATTTGGTTGATGAATTTCGTAAACTCCATCGCTGAAAATATAGAGGGTGCTGCAAGCCTCGATCTGGCATAAATTGTTGGTGAATTTGACATCTGGGAACATACCAATCGGGACGCCAGGAGTTTTCAGGCGTTGCGCCTGAGCGATCGCTCCGGGCGTTCCCGATAGCAGCACGGCTGGTGGATGTCCGGCGCTAGCATAAGTTAATTGGCGCAAGCGTCGGTTATACACGCCGTACCAGATAGTAAAGTACTTATCATTTTGATAGCTCATCTGGAACGTTTGATTTAAAGCACTCAGAACCAGATTGGGTTGATAGTAGTTGAGATTGGGAATTGCCCGACTTCGCAGTAAGTTAACCACAGAAATCGAAGGGAGGGTGGCTCTTAAGCCATGTCCGGCGGTATCTAGCAGATAAATTGCCAAACAATCCTCATCGAGCCAGAAGTAATCAAAACAATCGCCTCCTAGCCGCCTGGAGGGAATAAACCGCGCCTGGATAGACACTGGCGTCGCCATTGGATCTGGGAGGAGCGATCGCACGTACTCAGCCGCCTCCGCCCATTCTGCCTCTAAAATTTGCTTTTGGGTTTGCAAATCGTGGCTGAGTTGGTGCAAGCGCAGTCCAGCGCGCACCCTTGCCGTCAACTCGTTGATTTCGATCGGTTTAGAGATAAAATCATCTGCACCCGCATCTAAACCCTTGACGCGATCATCCACCGAACCGAGGGAAGTCAGTAAAATAAAGAACGTCGTTGATAGCTCTGGATCGGCTTTCACCCGGCGGCAGACTTCAATACCATTCATTTTTGGCATCATCCAGTCACAAATAATCAGTGCTGGATGTAACTGTTGTGCCTTCGCCAAACCGTCTTCCCCATCACTCGCTACGGTGACTGCGTAACCTTGTTTTTTCAGCAGTCTTGTCAGCACTAGCCCGACAGCGGGGTCATCATCAACTACCAGAATTTGAAACATCGAATCAAGGCACTACCAGTTCCTTATTATTTAAGCATTAGCTCAAAGATATCGGTAAACCTGGGTACTGGAGAAATCAAGCTCGATCGCAGCAGTGGCGCTGGTTGTGTTGGGCGAATCAATCCCACCTTGGAGTGAATTTCCTTTATCATATATTAATGATGGCTCCGATGCGATCGCATTGATTGCGGTTGCGACTCGTATTTTGATTCAATTTAATGGTTTTGAAAATTGTCGCTTAAGAGAAAAAATTATTTACAAGTTAAAACAGATCTAAATGCGTTAGCGGAGATCTTGTCGTGGTTTGCTCAGCTGTACGAACCGCAAATTCCTAGACCAATCTGGTTGCGCTGCGAATTGGCTCTAGCAGAAGGTTTTACCAATGCGGTTCGTCACGCCCATAAAGATCGATCAAAAGACCTTCCCATCGATGTGGAAGCTAGCATATCCGACGATAGTATAGAAATGCGAATTTGGGATAGAGGCTCTGCTTTTGATTTAAAGCAGCATCTGGGGAAAATCGCTGACGCTGAAGATAACCAGACGGGTGGAGGGCGGGGATTGCAACTGATCCAGAAAACAACTGATGATTTCAGTTATACCCGTACAGCCGATAACCGCAATTGTTTATTTATGATCAAATCTTACCGGATGAAAACGGATCGATCCAGCGGGAAATAGAAGATTGAAGTTGATTGAGTTCCCGATATACTTCTTGCTTGAACCATTGTCCCAGAGCATCCCAAGGGGTAAAAACTTGACCAACTTGCCAGCTAACATCTTGCCCCAAGGGCGTCAGATGGTTTCCTGGAAGTCTGACCGCACTCACCATATCGCCAAAGCGCTTTTGCAGTAATTCGCTCAGGGCATCGGTTTGGTCGATGGTATCGTTTTTGAATTGAATCAACAGATTGCGCCGCACTTGGTAACCTTGGGCGACGATCGCATTGGTTTTTTGTGGGGAAGGGGTAAACTCAACGTTAAAGGTAGAAGCAAAACTAAACTGCTCGACTAAGGGAATGGCTTCGCGGGCGGCGTAGTTATTGAAGGAAATTAGGATATTACCGGCTCTTTCGACTGAAAATAGACTACCAATTAGTAAGTGTAATTTGCAGCCCATGCTGTGTCCCATGCCGTAAATGGGAAGATAGCGTCGCAGTAGGGAGTTTGCCTGTAAAGTTTCTACGGTGCGGTCGAAACTGTAAAGTACAGATTTAGCGATCGCTGCATGATCCAGGGTATTCACAAACGGCGTCGCCACGACCACATAACCCTTGCGTCCCAAGTCTTCGAGTAACATGCGATAAGTCAGGTGGGGTGCGGTAGCGACGAAAGCACCCCCCAAAAAATGTATCATCGCTTTGGGACGGGGGGGAATTAATACCCAGTTGCTAGAAATTTCTTGCCAGTCCATGCCTTGTGCCAAAGTTGTTTACACTTCTTTATAGTAGCTGGCAACATCAGCGGCAGTAGGGGCTAAGGCTAAAGTAACTTTTGTTGGATTGCTCAAAATTTTTTGGCTAAAGCCGTGCCCTTACCTTTTTCCTACCCGGCAGCGAAATTAGTCATCAAACGGATTCGGGTCGAGATCGTTCTTAGTAAACTCTGAAGGGGGACGTTCGTTACTCCAAGCCCACCAAACGGTGCGGCACTTGCACTCGTAGAACTCTTGCCACTTTTTGCGATAGTCTTCAGTATAAACAGGCGATCGCCGGTTGATCCAAACTCGCTGCGCCTCCATACAGGAAGCACGACAAGAAGGACAGTGGAACTCGTGGGCGTGGATTGCCTTATCAGTCCAGTCGGGTGGAATTGGGGCGAAAGCATCCATGCGTCAAACAGATTGGGGTCTATCGCCCATTATCAGCTTTCTGAGGATCAATGTGGTATCGCCAAACGGTTTTTCTAACCCAGAGAAATATTAATGGTTTGGCAAAGTGCTGCGATCGTTTACCCTGGATGGTGAGGGGTAAAAAAACAGTATGGAGCCAACTGCCGAAATTCGCCGCCTATTAGATATAATGCCTGCTTCCGGGCGCATGATGACGAAAATCACCAGCAAACCCGAGCAACCAAAGGTCATTGACTGCCAGTTTCCCCTGCCTTGGAACCAAACACGACCGATTTGGATTAATTTTGACCTGTGGCGGCTCATGCCTCGACCGCAGCGCGATATGCTGCTGTTGCGAACCGTTAGCTGGTTAATTGGGGTGAAGTGGTTTAAGCCGGATTTGTATCAAGGGATTGTAGTCGCTGGGGTGTTGGCGGGAACGTTTCAATTTTCCCAAGGGGATGCGATGGGGATTTTGGTTTCTGGGGGATTAAGCGCGATCGCTCTATACCAAATTTGGCGCAGCAGCCGCAGCACCCAGTCGCAACTCGATGCTGACGAAGCCGCGATCAAAGTTGCTCTCAGGCGGGGCTACGAGGAAGCAGAAGCCGCCAGACACCTGTTGGGAGCCATCGAAGCCGTTGCTCAAATCGAAAGGCGTCCGCTTGATTTTACCGAACTGGTACGAGGGCAAAATTTGCGCGCGAACTCCGGACTTTCTCCCGTCGGCGTTCCCGATACTATAAAGCAGGAATAAAATCTAGCTTTGATTGTGGCGTGAATCTGAATTGCGATCGCTTAACTCCAAACAACGATAAAGCTGGTATTCGTAGCCATCCACCGATGGCTTTGCTTGCGAGTCAGCCAAACAATTTTGTGCTTCTAACTCGACTGGCGCGTGGAAATTGACCAGCCATAAATTTAGAGGTCTGTTCATTTTCGAGAGCGTTTTTTCCAGCGTAACTGTAGCAGTTTTTGAACCTTTATATTCTTGATGCGCCAATAGAAACTGAGGTATTGCTGCTAAATTCTTACCAAATTTACGTTTTAATTCCCAAGCGATTCCCATTATTTCGCCCGTTTGTACGTGGGTTTTATGGGTGGTCGCAATTAACGCGGGTATCTGAGATTCTTGTTTAATTAAAGACACCAATAAGTCGGGACGATAGTATTTTTGATAACCCAAATTACAGACGACAGTTATTCCGCTTACCAATCCCATCAGCAAAATTAGCGCCACTGCCTTTTTACCTCTAAAACCGGGTGTATAACCAGATTTTTCTAATATAGATTGACGCCAAGGAACAGCAAGACTTGCGCCTACTAAAACGATAACGGCGGGAAAGTAAACGAAATTGTATCTTGCACCGCGCGTTAAATCGATACCAAGACAATATGTGATGATAAAAAATATCGCGATCGCACTCAAAACAAAGCCACCCAATATCTGTATCCCTATCCGACTCCTTGACTGTTGCAAAATAACTTTTACCCCGCTACCTAAAATAGGCAACCCCCAGATAAAAAAGACAATCATCACCAAGCCAGAGACAATCGCGATGGGTAATTGGGATGATTCTACTGGGAGTAAAGATAACATCGTTATCCAGGCCGCGATCGCTTGAAAAATTGGCGCGATCCATTCTATCCCCATGCGATCGCTATTCTTAATCCACTCGGTAAGTTTGCTGTCGTATCCGTGCTGTATTAAAGGTAACCAAATTAATCCTCCCGCCAGGGTTCCCGCTACCACGGCATAGATGCGCCACCAATGTTTAAGAAAGATAGCAGGCGTGCAGGCTTCCGCCGTGAGCGTCAGACTTCGGCGTGAGCGCTCAGTCGAACGCCGAACGGTGTGCGGGTGTGCAGGTGAGAGTATAAATTTACAGCGGATTGCCAGCGAGTCAAGGAAAGCCTTTTGGCTTCGTTTGTATAGCGGCACCCTTAAGGGTGCCGCTATACAAACGAAGGTGTATCTTATGCGCCTGCAAACCGCTAT
>DNGJ01000260.1:9172-12181 GCA_003486305.1 Cyanobacteria bacterium UBA11371 | reverse complement strand
CCTGCAAACCGCTATAACGCCCGTTTTGCCGATGCCCCAAATTATTAAAACTATTGCTTGGGCGCACAAAGTCAGGGCAAAAAAATAATGGGTGGCAATTCCTAAAGTGTTAATTGCTACCCAAATAAATGCTATCCAAATCGGGATTGGTTTTTGTTGTTGGATGTTTTTGACGGCAATAATTAAACAACAAAGGGAAGCAATAACCCATAAAATTGCTAAAGTGTAATGACGCGCCTCCTGTGCTAAAAAAATGCCGTAGGGCGACACCGCCATCATCGCCGCAGCTAAATGACCGACTAAGCGAGAACGAAAAGCTAGTACTCCTAAACCAAAAATAGCCGGGATGGAAGCTGCACCCAATAAAGCGGGGAAACTGCGCGCCACCCATAAAGAAACTAACCCATTATCGGAGGGAAACAGATCCATCCACCAATGCGCCAGGACAAAATAAAGCGGCGGATGGTTAGTTTCAGATAACAATGTTTGCACTACTTCGCTTGCACCTAGCGCTGAATTTGCTTGTAGCGGTTGTAACAAGGTATCTAGAGCGATCGCTCGATCCAAAGCCACGGTGCGAAAACTGTTTCCCAAACTAAAAACCAGCGTGGAAAACTCATCCGTCCAAGGCGATTTCGATGCTAAATGAGTGAAGCGCAACCCTATACCGATGGCGCTCCACAGTAACAATAGTAACCAGTGGAATTTTAGATTTTGGATTTGGGATTTTGGATTTATCATCAATCTGCAATTCTTCAATCTAAAATCTGCAATTATTTTTGCACGTCGGTGACGCGCCAACTGAGCTTTAAATTAAGCCAGAAATTCCAGACGGTGACGAGAGCGATCGCAATCAATTTTGATACATATGCATTGATGCCAATGGCAAACAGCAAATTTACGATCAAGGTTTGTAAAATAATTCCTGCGAGGCAGATAATGTTGAATTTCAGCAGCCGTTTTAAGCGCTGACGCTTTCCTGGCTGCCGTTTAGAAATATCGCCAAAAGTCCAGAAATCGTTCCACAAGAAATTATTGATTACGGCTACTTCTGCGGAAAGGATGGTACTGCGAGTCAGCCCTAAACCAAGGATGGTACGCAATATATAAAATACGGTCATGTCTACAAACACGCCGCTGAAACCCACCATACCAAACCGGAAAAATCGAGCAACTGGGCCGACGGAAAAGCGCAAGCGAATCAAGTGGCGAATATAATCTACATACTGTTTCCAAGTAACTTTACTTTCACCTTCTTGGCGCTCTTGGAATACATAACCGACTTCACCAATCCAGGGTACACGTCCCCTGGCTAGCACTTCAATTTGGATTTTGTAACCCAGGGGACTCATAGCGCGACCGGCGATGCATTTGCGGCGTACCATAAAATAACCGCTCATCGGATCGGTGACGCGACCGATCACTTCTGGCAGGATAATTAAACCCATAGTTTGAGCGCCACGGGATAGAAAGCGACGAATAACGCTCCAATCGCTGACGCCGCCGCCTTCTACGTGACGAGAAGCGATCGCCATATCGCCTCCCCGCTTAATTTCGCCCCACAGTTTGGCTAACAACTCCGGAGGATGCTGCAAGTCGGCATCGATCACCCCCAGCACCTCTCCCCGCGCCGCTTGCCAGCCGCGAATTACGGCTGTAGAAAGCCCCTTTTCCTCCACACGGCGCATCACTCGCAGTTGGGGATACATCGGCATTAAATCTTCAGCAATTTTCCAAGTGCCGTCGGGGCTGTTGTCATCGACTACAATTAGCTCGTAGGCTCCGGGGAGAATTTCATCCAGCAGATCGGTCAATTGCTGCACAATTTTAGCGACGTTTTTTCCCTCGTTGAAAGTGGGAATAACCAAAGAAAAAGTCAACGGGGGATTGTCTGAATCAATCGCAGTAGGCGGTAATTCAGGAATTACTAAAGCGCCAGTTGGAACCGGCAAGAGCGAATCGGGTTGGCTGATACTCATTTACCAGAACGAGTGTAAAGGTTGACAGTAAATTGATCGATGTCCATAGTGCCGGACAACTGCTGTGTTTTGGTTGGTTTGCACGGTTGTTTGCTCTTGCAAAAAGCCGTTTGCAACACTTTTTCGATTTTGCGCTTTTCGGTTTGCTTTTGGGTTTCGGTTTTTAAAGCAGACCAAACGGGTTTAGCGCTGTCCAAGAAAATTAAGCGCGAATATTTCGAGCCTTCTGCACCCTGTAAAACTTTTTCTAAACTCGGAGCTAGCTTAGCAGGCGCGCGAGCTAATAGTCTGACCGAAGTATTGGGAGGCGTGTAATAAGCCAAACGCAGAACGTGTCCCCAAGCATTGGAGTTCATGGCTACTAAAGTTGGGGCTGTAGGTGCTTGGCGAATCAAATCGGCGACTTCGTGGAACATGGCGCGCGATCGCAGCGTATAGTCGCCCACGCCAACGGTCAAATGTAGTAACAGCAAAGCTGCGATCGCGGGAGGCAGCCATCTCCCAGATGCCTGTAGCAGCCAAGTCGCGATTAACAGCAAGCATCCGGGCAGAATATAGATCAAAGTTCTGCCTTGACCAAAACCAACCGTGAATTTGTTGGTTACTACATCCACGGTTAATGCTATCAACAGGGGAACGATGCCCAAAACAAAAGCCACAGCCAAGCTGCGACGTTCTCCAATTCGCCAGAGGCTAATCGCACAAGCTGCTAGCAAAGCGATCGCCATCGTCCCAGCTACGGTGGAAACCTCTACCGGCAAGCTAGTTGCCCAGTCTCCCAACACTAAATGGTTCCCCAAAGTTTGAGCCGCATCTGTCAAGTGCTGAAACCCACCCGCACTGTCAAACTGACCGCCGAGGTTGGGTCGATTTCGCAATTGCTGTCTGGTTCCCCACCATGCCCAAGGCAGCGTCAGCAGCACGCCAATCCCCAAGCGCATACCATGCTGCCACCACCGACGCCGGTCGAACGCCAGAGCAAAAATACCCAGCGTTATCACCCAGTGGGCAAACAGGTACTGAGTCAACA
>DNGJ01000260.1:0-8946 GCA_003486305.1 Cyanobacteria bacterium UBA11371 | reverse complement strand
CCCCGCCGCTACTGAGGCAATTAATACAGCGCTCCAGAACAGCTTTGAGCGGGTGAGCGGGTGTGCGGGTGTGCGGGTGAGAGCAAGAGAGTCGTCCTTGTCTTCCTCCCTTGTAGGGGGGACTGAGGGGGGTTCTCCATTCCCCCTTCCGGTTAGATGCAGCATCGCCCAAGCGCTGAGAATTGCCCACAGCACTAAGGGGGCGTACATGCGGATATTGAGGGAATGGGATAAATAGTAAGGATTGGTGGCGAGTAAGGCAGCTAATATTAATCCGCCGCCACGTCCTAATAAAAACCGTCCCAGTCCGTAAGCGCTAGCTACTGCACCGACGCTAATTAACGCCATCAAACCCCGCGTAGCGATTTCGCTGTTGCCAAATAGCCGCATCCAGAAATGCAGCAACAAAAACGACAGCGGGGGATGAACGTCGCTGACCAGACCTTTTAACACGTTGGCGAAGTCTTGCACGCCTGCGTTTAGCGGCACGCTCAACAAATCCGTATACTCGCGTAGAACCACGGGTACAGGTCCCGGCCCATCATAGTTTACCGCTTGAGAGCTAGAAACCAGCAGCGATAACACTTCGTCATACCAAAATTCCCGGCTTCCCAGGTTAAGAAGGCGTAATAGGATACCGATGGCTATACCCGCGATTAGCAATAATTCTAGGGAAAAGCGCGTCGGCAGTTTAAAAATCGGGAAGCTGCGGCTCATAGACTTTTATTGCAATAAAAATTTACCAAAGACATCGATATGAGATTTCCAAGTACGATCTTAAAGTTCAGGATACCTAAGAATTACTATGTTATAAAAGCAAAGACCGCGTAATTTTTTACCAGCCGCGACTTGAGCCTATAAGCTTCTCCGTATTTTTACTATGTCCTCCCATAATCCTGTAGAACTCTCGATAGTGGTTCCTTTTTACAATGAGGAAGCAAATATCGACCACCTGTTTAACGAGTTAGAGTCTGTCCTAAAACGCCTGAATGCAAGCTATGAGATTGTTTGCGTCAATGATGGCAGTAGAGACAACACCCTTAAGTGTTTGATCGAGCATCATCATCGTAACCCAGCAATTAAAGTTGTCAACTTTTCCCGCAATTTTGGCAAGGAAATCGCTCTCACCGCTGGGATTGACTATGCTACGGGCGCGGCTGTGATCCCCTTTGATGCTGACCTGCAAGATCCGCCAGAGGTAATTGAGGAATTGGTTGCCAAGTGGCGCGAAGGGTATGATGTGGTGAATGCCACCAGGGAATCCCGCGCCGGAGAAACTTGGTTCAAGCGTTTTACCGCCAACGCTTTCTATAACACCATCGGTAGCATGAGTCGAGTTCCCATCCCCCCCAATACGGGCGACTTTCGCTTATTGGATCGGCGCGTAGTTGACTCGCTCAAACAATTGCCAGAACGCAATCGGTTTATGAAAGGGTTGTTCGCCTGGGTAGGATATAAACAAGCAACCGTGATGTTCAAGCGCCAACCCCGTCTCAAAGGAACCACTAAGTGGAATTACTGGAAGCTGTGGAATTTTGCCCTTGACGGAATTACCTCATTTAGCTTTCTCCCCTTGAAAGTTTGGGGCTACGTTGGCTTGAGTATATCCTTTATTTCATTGCTTTACGCTGTTTATTTAGTCATTCGCACGCTGTTATATGGTATCGATGTTCCCGGTTATGCTTCGTTAATGGTAGCCGTACTGTTTCTGGGAGGCATTCAACTCCTGACCTTGGGTATTATCGGCGAATATCTCGGTCGCGTTTACGAAGAAGTTAAAGGACGCCCGCTTTATTTAGTCCGAGAATCTTATGGTTTTGATAATCAGCCAAGTATAGATAAACAGGTTCATCATTCAAATTCTTGATTGAACCTTGAGTTCTGAACAGAAAAGCTGCTGAAGAATTTCCCAGAGCGTAGGAGTTTTACTTTGTGTTGAATTTTAAAAGTGGCGTTTTCCTGCTTACAGTCGTCTGTATTATCGCTACAGGTATGGGGGTTTACCTACTAGGCGGAATCGATCAAGCGCAATTGCAAACTTGGTTGAAACAAGCGGGTGTATGGGCACCCGTTACTTATATCTTCCTCTATACAGTAGGAACGATATTAATATTGCCTTCAACGCCTCTCAATCTCAGTGGCGGGGCGATTTTTGGCGCTTGGTGGGGTACGCTTTGGACTACAATTGCAGCTGTAATTGCTGCTGTGGTAGCTTTTGCTTTTACTCGCACTGTAGGACGAGATTTAGTAGCAAAAAAATTCGCTGGACGTTGGGAAGCAATGGATGCAGAAATGCGTCAGGGCGGATTATTTTATATGTTTGCAATCCGTTTGTTACCGATTATTCCTTACGGGTTGGTTAATTTTGCTGCGGGTTTGACTTCGATTAGATTTCGGGATTATTTTGTCGGGACGCTTTTGGGTACGGTACCCGGAGTTTTGCCGTTTGTGCTGTTAGGAAGTTCTGGTTTACAAGCGTTGAGAACTGGGGATGTTTTACCGCTGATGGGGGCTTTGGGTTTGACGGGTATACTTGTAGGCGGTGCTACTTGGTATCGCCGCCGCCGCAGCGATCGCTCTCAAGATTTGCGCGAAGTTGATAAGCGATCGCATTCACCAGATGTGGAAGAATAAACTCAAAAGCAACCCGGTTTTTCTCAGAAAACCGGGTTTCTCCAAGTTATGATTCTTTGGCGATCGCTGCCTCATATATAGGATACTGCCCAAACTTCCCTAATTTGGATAATTTAATCCCAAATCGTTGGTTTCCTTTGCTAAATTTTAGCGCTTCAGGTTTTGCTTCGGGAACCTTGCACTTGCGGTGGGGATAGCATACATAAATAAACGATTGATTCCCTTGCTCGGCTAAAGCACTACCTAATTTGACCAATTTCTGGCTATCTTCTACCCTAAAAAATAGTTTATCTCCACTTAATCCGGGTTCTAAAGCTTGCGCCACAAATTGATGGGACATTGCAATAACTTGATGGGGATCTTTTCGCAAAAATTGGATCGCTGGTAAATAACCTTGATGAGTTTTATTTAAAAAAGCCGTTCCTTCAACTACATTTTTATGAACTCCAATTACAACCAGCATAGAAAAAAGTAAAAAGCACCCGTATTTTATCGCCGGTTTTGCTTTTAGTTGGATTAATTGTAACTCTTTGATTGCCACTAGGGAAATAATCGGAACTAAAACTAATAAGAATCGAGTTCCCCATTGCAATCCACCCGCAATTTGTTTTTGGGTACTAACGGGAACAATTAAAGACACTCCGACGATAAAGAAGAAGCAGATGAGATAGATTGCGGCAAGTTTTATGTTGAACCTTCTTTTTGCGATCGCAGCGATTACCAAATATATAACCGGGAAAAATGCTATCGGTAAGTATTCAAATATTGCCCAACTGAGTTGACCAAAGTTTTTCCGCGCATCTCTTAATCTTTGCGGTAATGTTTGTTCCTCGACTACTTGAATCGCATGAATCCCTAAAGGATGGTTATAAATCAATTTATTCGATACAAAGAACAATGCGACTGTCACCACCATACTGATGACGAAGATTTCTCGGTTTTTGGTTAGATAGTCGAGTTTCCCCAATGTCAATCTTTTATTGATAAAATCCAATTGCTTGAATTTATTTAAAGATGCACAATAAACTACCACGACGCAGAGTCCAACCAAGCAGAGAAATTCAGGTCTAAACCAAACGGCTAAACCGATTAAAACTCCACTTAATACTGCATCTTTTTTAGATAATCCTTGGGAATTGCCGGGAATTAATAAAGTAGAAAACCCATGAAAAGCCAGCGCCACCGCCAGACTATGTTCCCAATACATGGCACTGTACATCGACAAATGGGAAGCAAAAATCACAACAGCCAAACCAATAGCTGTGAATAAGCTGTCTATCTTTAACCTTTGGCACGCCCAATAAAAACTTAACCAGATTGCCCAAGTTGCTACGAGAGGAACTAAATAAAATCCTCGATATCCAAACAAAGCATAAAAAGGTGCGGTTACTAAAGGAAATGTATAGGGAAACGTAATCCAATACTTGTTGTTTAAATTATAGACAAAAGGAGTTTCAAACGGATACAAACCATTATTCCAAAGGTTTTTTACCCACGTTTGCGGCGGGGGAACTAAATCAAACCGCAATAGACCAGATCCTAGTTGCTTGGATAGCAAAGCTTTTAATCCAGCATCGCCGCTGAAAAATACATCTTCTGGAATTAGTAATTGCAAGTAAAGTGTAAATAAAATTCCGGCAAATATTACCACCCAAGGCAACGCCTCCAGCCCCATCTTTATTGTTTTACTATTTTTCTGTTTATCTTTTTGCATAGATCTCGCGGTAATAGTTTAACAGCGACTACTTTTGTTGCATTATAGCTTTAAATAATTGATACAATTGTAAAGATTGATTTAAAATATTTTGAAATTTCTGTTTAAAGCGAGTAGGGAAGATCGATATTGTTATGATTAGCACCAAATGCGACAAAAGCCTCGTGCGCTCGGGGAGAAAAATTAGCGGCATTGCGTACTAACAAACGCAGCTGGGACAGAATTTCCTGGCAAAATTGAGAAAGTGACAAGAGCGTTGGGTGGATGTCCCGTGACGACTAAAACTGTTGACAGGATTTTGAACCGCGTCGTTGCAGGTTACGACTTATCGCCGGAAGAGGGAGTGTTGTTATTAAAGCAAACTGATGAGGATGCTTTAGAGGCTATGCGGGAAACTGCGGATTGGATGCGCTCGAGCATCGCTGGCAATACCGTCACCTACGTCATCAACCGCAATATTAACTTCACCAATATCTGCGAGCAACATTGTAATTTCTGCGCTTTTCGGCGCGATGCTGGGGAAAATGGGGCTTATTGGTTAGATTGGGCGCAAATTCTCGAAAAAGCAACCGATGCGGTAGCGAGGGGCGCAACAGAAATCTGTATGCAGGGAGGACTCAATCTTAACGCCAAACTCAACGGCGCTTCGTTGCCATATTATCTGCGGTTAGTCGAAACGATCAAAAACGAATTTCCCCAACTGCACCTACACGCCTTCTCTCCCCAAGAGGTGCAATTTATTGCCAGAGAAGATGGACTGTCGTACTCTGAAGTAATTGCTGCCCTGCGGGATGCGGGAGTCGGTTCGATGCCTGGAACCGCAGCAGAAGTCCTCGACGACGAAGTGCGGCGCATCCTGTGTCCGGAAAAAATCAATACCGCAACTTGGCTAGAAATCGTCGAGACGGCGCATAAACTCGGCGTACCTACAACGAGTACCATGCTTTCCGGTCACATCGAAACGCCAGAACAGCAGATAATCCATTTAAGTCGGTTGAGGAGTCTGCAACAAAAAGCTTTAGAAAGCGGCTACCTAGCTCGCTTTACCGAATTCATTTTACTGCCCTTTGTGGGTCAGGAAGCCCCCAAACCCTTGCGCCGCCGCGTTGGACGAGATCAACCAGTTTTAAAAGATGCCCTGGTGCTGACTGCCGTAGCGCGGCTATTTTTGGGAAAATGGATACCAAACCATCAACCCAGCTGGGTCAAACTCGGTCTAGAAGGTGCAAAATTAGCCTTGAGATGGGGTTGTAACGATATCGGCGGTACTTTAATGGAAGAGCATATTACCACGATGGCTGGTGCGGTGGGCGGCACTTGTATGGAAGTGGTTTCCCTACAAGAGGCGATTCGTTCCTTGGGGCGTCCTTATAAACAAAGGGATACACTTTATAACATCGTCGCCTAATCGCGTCAGGGGGCGCGTCGATCGCGATGGTCGATTATGGTTATAGATGGTTGGTAAAACCCGTCCCGGCTACCAACCTAAGACGGGACAGTTCAACACAAGGACAAGGAGGACAAGGAGGACAAGGAGGACAAGGGAAAAAAATTCTTTACGCCAAACCTTGTCCCGCCTTAGACTGGTAGCCCCGCCCCTACAAAACAAAAGTGAAAAATCGCCAAGTCTGCAATAGCGATTGACCCATGAAGAAAAAAAAGAAACCTTCGTTGCTGCTATCGTTGGGGGTAGCGGCGTTGCTGATTGGTGGTGGCGCTGCTACCTACTGGGTACTGGTTCAAAAACAGCGAGTTTTGGGATTGCCCCCGGGTGCTAATCTAATTCCTAAAGATGCCTCGATCGCGCTTTCTGTGTCCACCGATACCAACCAATGGCAGCAATTGCGGTCATTTGGTACGCCACAAACCCAAGCTGCTTTTGCCAAGACTTTGGCGCAGTTGCGCGATCGCTTCCTCTCCGCCAACGGCTACAATTACCAGCGGGATATCCAACCTTGGGCAGGTAAAGAAGTAACTTTTGCCTATTTACCAACCCAACAAATTAATCCCACCCAGTCATCCTCAACCCTAACCCCTCCAACCAATAACTCGAATCAACAATCGGTAGTAATGATATTGCCGATTGATAACCCCCTGCAAGCCAAACAAGCATTAGAACCCACCAACAGCCCCCTGCAACAGGGAAAATGGATTAGCCGCACCTACAAAGGGATCGAAATCAAAGAAACCAAAACCGGAGACGCCCTCAATATTGCTTCTACTCAATATTCCGCAACTGTAATAGATAGGCGTTTCTTAGTAGTTACAACCAATCCAAAAGCCACCGAAAGAATCATCGACACCTTCGGTAGTAGCGAATCTCTGGCAAACACCCCAGGCTTTAGAGAAGCTTTGGGTAAAATAGAAACCGAGCGGCCTTTTGCGAGATTATTTATCAACGTGCCCGTAGCCGCCGCCGCCGCTATAAATTCTCAGCCGCAACTTCCCACCCAAAACTTAGCCAAAATTCAACAGCAAGGCTTAGCAGCAACCATGACAATTAAACCAGAAGGGTTGCTGTTTAAAAGTATTTCCTGGCTTGGGCAAAATAGCCACAAAAAATATGCGGTCAAAAATGAAGCCGGTAAAATGTCCAACCGCCTGCCCGCCAACACCCTAATGATGATGTCTGGCGGCAATTTACAGCGATTTTGGCAAGATTACATCCAAGACGCCCAATCGAATCCGCTGACGCCATTTAAACCCGAACAAATTCGCAGTTCAGTTAAAAAATTTACCAACTTGGATTTAGAAAAAGATTTACTTTCCTGGATGGGGGGAGAGTTTTCTTTATCTTTAGTGCCTTTGCCGCAAGACAACTCGAATTCAGGGGAAAATCAACCAACAGCGAACCCAGCACCCGGTTTAATATTTATGGTAAAAGCAAGCGATCGCGCCGCCGCCGAAACAACGATCCAACAGCTTGACAAAGTAATGAGCAATCAAAATAACTTCAAAGTAGAAAAAGCCACCATCAACAATAACCCAGTCACAAACTGGATCGCACCAGATCGGGAATTAACAATTACCCAAGGTTGGTTAGATGAAAACGTCGCTTTCTTGGCATTAGGAGGAGGGGTTACCAACACGATAATACCTCAACCCAAGACAACTTTGGTTCAAAGCGATCGCTTCCGCAACACCGTACCCTTAGAACTAAGCTCCAACAACGGTCATTTCTACCTAGATGTTGAACGTTTAGGCATAGACAGTACGGCTAGATTCTTAACCTTTTTATTCCAGCTTTCCACAGATCCAAACACCCAAAAAACCCTCACCAATCAACTTTTACCAATTCGCGGTATCGGCGTTACCGCCGCCATTAGCGATGAACGCAGTACCCGCTTAGATATCTTCGTCTCGCTGAAAAAAGCCGGAGTTCCCAAACCTTTACCCAGCCCTACACCCGAACGCTTTTCCCAACCATCTCTTTAGTAGGGGCGGGTTTAACAAGATATCTCGTGGTTCAGCTTAATTGGCAGGTATTACCCGCCCCTACAAGCGATCTCAAATGAGCCGCTAATGGCTAATAGTTAATGGCTCGCTCCCAAAAAATGCTATAATAGCAATTAACTATTAGCTATTAACCCAAGTTGATAGTTATCTCATGCATAGCAGCTAATGGCTAATGGCTAATTGTCAGTAAAAATCCTCTACGATCAATTAGCAATTAGCAATTAGCAAAGACCAAGTTTATAACTAGAAACTTGCGTGAATAAGAACAGGGACGATGAAAAAAATAAAGCCTTAAAATAAATTTCAGACTGTAGGGAAGATTATAGATACAATACAAAAACATCGATTGGGGAGAACACTGTATGGATCTGGTTGTACTCCAGAACTGGCTGGATAATACAAGCTTCGCTGTCTTATTTCTTACCATGCTGATCTATTGGGGAGGCGCAGCATTTCCCAACATCCCGTATTTACCAGCTTTGGGGACAGCCGGGATGGCGATCGCAAACCTCTGCATTGCTGCTATGCTAGGGTCGCGCTGGCTAGAAGCGGGTTATTTCCCCTTAAGCAACTTGTACGAATCGCTATTTTTCCTAACTTGGGGAATTACAACAATTCACTTAATCGCCGAAAATATGAGCCGTTCGCGCTTGGTCGGCGTCGCGACCGCACCTGTCGCAATGGGTATAGCTGCATTTGCGACTATGACATTACCTTCAGAAATGCAGTCAGCCGAACCCCTAGTACCAGCCTTAAAATCCAACTGGCTGATGATGCACGTCAGCGTGATGATGCTGAGTTACGCCACCTTAATGGTAGGTTCATTGCTGGCGATCGCATTCTTATTCGTCACCCGGGGACAAAACATCGAACTCAGGGGTAGTTCAGTCGGTACGGGCGGCTTTCGCAGTAGCCATTATAAATTGCGCCGCGGCGAAGATTTAGTTGCCCAACCAGCAGGCACTACAATTGAACAAGCAGCAAGCGATCGCAACGGCAAAGCCAAAACAGCCGTTCTCAGCCCGATACAAACCGCCCCAGCGCCAAAACTCCAACCCAAAGAACCCCTTTCACCCCAACGCCTAAACCTAGCCGAAACCCTAGATAACATCAGCTACCGCATCATCGGACTAGGCTTTCCC
>DNGJ01000175.1:7000-15121 GCA_003486305.1 Cyanobacteria bacterium UBA11371 | reverse complement strand
ACGCCTTTTTCAATCAATAAAGTGCGTTGAGTCGGCATTCCTTCATCGTCCATATCGACGGTGCCGAAAGCATTTTCCGAGCGTCCTTCGTCCCAAGCGGTTAAACTTTCGTGGGCAATCTTTTCGCCTTTTTTATCGGCAAAGGGAGTCGTCTTGCGTTCAATTTGAGTTGTTTCTAACAAGTGTCCGCAAGCTTCGTGGAAAATTACCCCGCCAAAGTGATTCGCCATGATAATCGGGTAAGTTCCCGATTCCACGTAGTCGGCGTAGAGCATTTTTCCGGCTGATTCTGCTACGTTTTCCGCAGCGGCTTCGTAATTCCAATTTCTCAAGAAATTAGCATCGCTGGTAGTGCCAGCACGTTCGGCGATGGAGGAACGATTTGCTCCATCGGCGCACAGCAAGTTGTATCCTACCGATTGAGTCAGGCGGATATCGCGGGCAAAAGTGCCGTCGCTGGCGGCGACTAACACTTCTTGCCAATCTCTAAAATAGGTGGCGCGGCGGGATTGTACGTGGGAGGCTTTTTGCTTCAGCTTGTCATTGGCTGCGAGGAGAATTTCTCCCATTTCCCGCATCGAACTGCATGAGGCTAGCCAAGTATCTTTACCTTTTTTAGTGGCGTAGTCTCGCAGGAGTTCCAGGTTAATTTCCGGGATATAGGCGTTGGGTGCGGGAAGTTGCAATCCTAGAATCGAAAGACCTTTTTCTAAGGCTGATTTTAATCCTGAGAATGATAAATCGTTGGTGCTGACGTAGCAATCGGCTTGTCCGCGAAACACGCGCACCCCTGCGCCAGTGGCAAGGCGGGGGGCGATGCTGGTAATGGCGTCATCTTCTGCGAGGCAGCTGATGTAGTTGACGCGCTCTAAGAAAAATTCGATCAAGTCTGCACCAGCTGCACGTCCCAATCCCAGCAGGGTAGCCAAGGGTGCTTCCCAAGTTTCATCGAAGCGTGCGGGTGTAGGGCTATATTGCAGCGTCGGCAGTTGTTGAGACAGAAGGAGAGTACTCGAATAGGTAGAGAGCGTCATCGGCGGGCGTCCTTGCTCTTGGGTTGATTGACTTTTCTCACGTTTATATAGTTTAACAAATCATTAAAGCCGTGCCGGAGAATGACTTGGCAGCCTAAGCTATAATCTGGGCAAATTAGCGATTGGTGGTTAAATTAGCGAAGTCTCCCTAGTTTCCCTTTACCCAATGAGTGCATCTACAGGCCAACAAACCGCTAAAACTCTCCTAAATTAGAGATACCTTTAACAAAACCAAACTGCCCGTTACCGCGTGCTACCTCCCGAATTATTCAACCAACCTTTTTTGGTAATCCAAATCTCAAACGGTTATTGCTGTCTACCCTTGGTGGGCGGTACTACCTGGTCAATTGGACGGAGTGGGGATAACAATTTGGTGTTGCCAGATCTGTTAATTTCCCGCCATCACGCTATCCTACAGTATAACGAGGACGGCGGGTTTTATCTGCTCGATTTAATTAGTACAAATGGTTCGTTTGTCAATGGGATTAGGGCGATCGTTCCGGTGCGGTTACGGCATGGCGATCGCATAAAATTTGGCAATACTAATCTCGCCTTCTGCTGCCTCAGCACTAACCTCGTCCTAGATGCAACATCGACGCAGGATACGAGCAATTTGCCAACGACGACGCGGTGCGTTTGGCGTCTAGCCTCGGTAATAGTTGTCGAGCTTCGCAATTTAACCTTATTAACTCAGCAAATAGACAAACAAGTCCTTGCCGCCGCCCTCGCTACCTGGTGTCGAGAGATTGCTAATATTATTACATCCTTGGGCGGCTTAGTAGAAAAAAATGTTGGCAACGAGGTGGGAGTTATCAAAGCTATCTGGTTCCATCGCTATCATGGTACTAACAAGGAAGATATTATCCGCGTTTTTCAAGCCATCAGCGCCATCAACAAGCGAACCATAAAATTTAATCAAGAATTGTCGTTACCTTTCCCATTCAGGATCAAAGCAGGCATTAATACAGGTTATGGAATCGTTGATAATATAAGGCGAGGCGAAAGCCTCTATTACTTATCGTTAGAACCTACCTTTAATGCCGCTTCTCTTCTTGCTTCTGCTACTCAAAAAATTGGTTGCGATTTAGCTTTAGCCGAAAGCACTTACAAATATTTATCGATGTTAAACAACCTTGAATCTATTTTTCAGCAATATACCGTTAATCTCAAAGAATATAACAATCCCGTAGTTACTTACGCCGGTTTATTCGCCGATATAGATAAGTTTGTCAAGTCAATTTCCTCTCCCTCAAGAGCGCATCACGGGACTCGCGTGGTGATTGACTAAATACCACTTATGTGCCATGCGTTCAAAGATATTTGTTGCCAGAGATTGCCCTTGCACTCTCCTACCGTTGATAACTTGAAAGACATTTTCAACGAGGACAACGTAGGCAATATCTCCCCTCACTTCGGCGATGACTATTTCTAGTTCAACTTCGATGTAATTTGTATTTTTAAATATCTGCTCCCAAGAATAGCGAATGTCTTTCCACCCTTTGAGCGCTTGCCATCCAGGATGAACGCAAATCGTCGCTACTCCTTGCGACCAAACGCTGCTCATCGCTTCGATATCTTTTCGTTCAAAAGCTCGATAAAAAGCTTTATTAGCTTCTAATACTGCGGTTTTATCGTCGTTCATTTTAGATTTCAGATTTTAGATTGCCGATTTGGGATTGAGGATTTGGCTGTGCCTATTATCTAACTGTTAACCAAAATATGGGATTTCGGGTTGGTTCAATCAATAATTATGATGCGACATGGGTAGCGAGTCTCGCGGAGCGCGAATCGCTCTCCCACCCGCCGCAATATTAAGTTTTCTTGAAATATGCCATCACTTACGCCTATTGTTATAGCTGCAACAGCACTTGGTTGGCGTGCGATCGCTTACAGCCACAGTTGTTTCAGCCTCTGCTGTGCGCCATTATACAATTGCCAATAAAAATAAATCTTCCCAGCTAGATATACGCATCAAGAAAATTGGTGTTATAGTGAAGCTTACGTAAAGAGGAGCTTAACCTGCTGTTAACCTCCGGCTGTACGAGGGCAATTCCCAAGGCCGCCACAAGCCGCCCCAGGAGGTGTACTCGGAAAAATCAGCCATTAGAGGGGAAAACGCTGTCATCAGAGGATGTCTTCTACACCATAAGTTAGAGATTGCTCGTAAAGACCGCAACCAAGCATGGGACGCTGCTTTCAACTTGTAGTACTGGTTGGGAACCAAGGGGGGGCAACGCTAATGTCACAAACCGCTGTGCTGGTGCCATTCACCAAAACTGCTAAGACACAATTCTGGCACTACCGCTTCATCCGTATTAGTAGTGGGGTCGTTGGTTTGAGATGTTGAGAACAGCGGCACTCTTTGCCGTTAAGTAACCATCAACCCGCGATAACAGAACTGAAGACTTAGGAGAAAAACAAAAAATGACTGGGGTCACTGTACAGTCCGCTGAGAGTGGGCTAGAAGTTGTACATGCTATGCCTGGTCGAGTCCGACTGCGTGCATCTGGCAGCAGCCTGCTCTTGGCTGATTATTGGGAAGAGCGACTCGAAGACTTTGCACAACGACTGCGGCAAGAAGAGGGCGTCTGCAACGTCAACGCGAATATACAAACTGGCAGCTTGGTCGTTACGTTTGATGAAAATACGCTGTCTTATTCCCAGATGTTTGCAGTGCTGAAAAAATGCGGCGTTGCAGCAGCGACAGAATTTCCAGATGAAGATGGGGCAGATTCGTTCTGGTTAGATACCACGCAGTTGGAGTCGGTTATTCCTTTAATTGCCGGGGCGCTGATTACTGGCGGTTTGGGAATTACTGGCTTACCAGCGATTCCAGTTTACCTGCTGGCTGCGGGTACAACTCGTCAGCTGATCGAACAGTTTGACGAAGAGGACTTTGGGAGCAGGTGGGCAGGTGAGCAGCGTAGCACAAGCGTTATCTCCCAGGGATCTGAGGAGAATATCTCAGTTCCCAATCTCGAGTCACCTGTTGAAAAGATTGCTTACAGCGTTGTTCATGCGGTACGGGGACGGATACGCTTTCACGTGGCGAGGCTATTTCAGGATGGTATTTATGCTAGCCGATTGGAAAAAATTGCCGCAGCTGATAGCAATATTACCAGCGTGCGCGTGAATCGAGCGGCGGCTTCAGTTACTTTCACCTACGATGCTAAAGCGGTTTCGGAAACCGAAATACGTTCTCGTTTGGTTGAGCTAATTGGGCGTGCGGGGGAAGCGTTTAAGCCGACTTATACTGGGGCGACACCTGCTGTGGCAGAAAACACCAAAAGCCAAGCCCTTGATCTGCCTGTAAAAACAAAATCTCAACCGCCCAAGAGCGTAAAAGCCCAACTGCCCAATAAGCCCGCAAAAATCACCTATTTAACTGGGCTGAAGCCGCCAGCGCTCAATTTAATTTTGAACTTCATGGCTCACCTTTACTAACAACTTGAGTCAGAGTCTTGCATGGGAGGCCAAGCTATGGTACAATATAAAGCTCTTCCAGAAACACAGACACAACCAATTCTTGAGTTGCTTTGGCAAGCGCTTTTAGGTTTGTGGCGTGCTTGGAGCAAGACACTGACAAAAGAGGCGGGGAATAAACGCCCGGTTGCACTGCGGGAGCAAGTAGCTTACAGCGTTGTCCATGCAATTCCCGGACGAGTTAGGTTTCGGGTATCAAGGCTTGTTAGCGATGCAGAATATGCCCATCGCTTGCAAATGTTTGCTGAATCTGACAGCAACATTACCGGCGTGCGGATTAACCGCGATGCGGCATCTGTGGCGTTTAATTATCAATCTCCCCGATTGGAAATATCCGATCTTGTTAGTTTGATTCAGTCTGCTGGCAAATATGTTGAGAAAGATTGGTTGAGTCAACGGCGGAAAGGAGAAACGATGCAATGGCGAGATGGGGAGGTTTTCTCTGTTTCATGCCAAAGCCACACCCACCCCCAAGGGTCTTGCTCTACAAGCGGCGATCGCCCCCACCCTTCAGGGTCTTGCTCTACAAACGAAGCCCGCCTGCGCGGGCTGGAGAATGGGTGCGATCGCCACGTTGAGCGGATTGCTAAGTTGATTATTCTTGCTTGTTCGTTGGAAGTGCGAAAAGCTGAAATTCCATCAACTTGCTGTTTGCTCAAAAGTAAAGCTGGAAAACCGCTTTATGGCGGTGCAAAATCTTCCCGGATTGTTAAACTTCGCAAACTTCACGTTTTAATTTGAGGGAAAAATGGAAGAAACTTCACAGGTCATGACACTGCATCCGCCACCAGTTGCCGTAAATTCGGCGACGGGAAATGGCAAAGCTAACGGTCACAAAAATGGGCATGGTAAGGAGAAAACTTACGCCGTTGCTAAGCAAGAAATAGCCTGTAACGTTATCCATGCAGTTAAGGGACGGGTGCGCTTTCGAGTTTCTCGACTCGGTTACGATGCAGATTATGCCCAACGGTTGGAAAGTTTAGTCGCATTAGATACTCGGATAAAAACAATACGGATAAACCGCGCGGCGGCTTCGGTGGCATTCACATACCAAACCAACCTAGTTTCGGATGGCGAAATGCGAAGTCAACTGCAAAGGTTGATTCAGTTAGCAACGACAGCAATTGTATCGGAAGATACTCCTAGTCAAATAGTAAAAGCGGAACCGTCCGAGGAGAGCAGCTGCTGGGCGGGGATGAAATTACCAGCGATCGCATCAAGTTTAGCACTCCTGGGCGGCCCATTGGGTCTACCAATTCCGGCGGCAATTATCGCCGGGACAATTGCAATTACTGCATTGCCAGTGGCAAAACGCGCTTGGGAAAGCATCACCCAAGAGCGACGATTAAATATCGACTTTTTAGACTTATCGGCAATTGTTATTACCACTTGCCAAGGTCACTTTATTACCCCAGCGCTGATGCTGAGTTTAGTCGAATTTGGCGAAGCAATTCGAGAACGCACGGCGCGGGCTTCTAAGAAACAAACCCTCGATTTACTCGACTCTTTAGGGCAATTTGTCTGGGTAGAAAGGGACGGGAAAAAACAAGAAATTTCGATCAAAGATGTCGTGCGGGGCGATACTGTTATTGTTTACCCCGGCGAACAAATTCCCGTTGACGGTCACATTATCCAAGGAAAAGCATTAATTGACCAGCAAAAGCTCACCGGCGAATCGATGCCGGTAATGCGAGAAACTGGGGAAGAAGTTTATGCTTCGACTTTGGTGCGGGAAGGCCAAATTTATATTCTGGCAGAACGAGTCGGCGCAGATACTAGGGCGGGACAAAGCATTCGGTTAATGCAAGAAGCACCGATTCACGATACCAAGATTGAAAATTACGCGGCGAAAGTTGCCAACCAAGCTGTAATTCCTACCTTATTATTAGGCGGGATTGTGTTTGCTGGAACTCGCAACTTGGCGCGGGCGGCTTCTGTTCTCACTCTCGACTTTGCTACGGGAATCAGGGTTTCAGTTCCTACAACTGTTTTGGCAGCGCTGAGTTATGCGGCGCGACGGGGGATTTTAATCCGCAGCGGACGTGCTTTAGAACAGTTAGCTAAAGTTGATGCGGTTGTGTTCGATAAAACTGGGACGCTGACGCAAGGCGATGTTGCAGTTATTGGGGTGAGAACTGTATCTGCGGCGCTAAAAGATTGGGCAGATCCAGAAATGCGATTGTTGGAACTCGCCGCAGCTGCTGAAAAACGTTTAACTCACCCGGTGGCATCCGCAATTGTGCGCTATGCTGAAGATAAAGGCGTTAATAACCTGACTCGCGGCGAGTGGGAGTATCAAGTGGGTCTGGGCGTCAGGGCAGAAATAGATGGGCAGATCGTGTTGGTAGGTAGCGATCGCTTCCTGCGTCTTTCCGGTGTAAATACAGATCCTCTGTACGCAGAGCATCCAGAAATCAAAACCAACGGCATATCGTCGATCTTCGTCGCCAGTAACGGCGAATGTGTGGGGATTGTGGAATACACCGATCCCCTGCGGAAAGAAACCCCGGAAGTGATTCGGGCGCTAGCAACGGCAGCAGGTATGGAAATACACATGCTGACCGGGGATAGCCGCCAACGCGCCAACGCCGTAGCCGCCGAATTGGGTATCCCACCAACGCAAACTCACGCCGAGGCATTTCCAGAAGATAAAGCAGCTGTAATTAAACAGTTGCACGCAGCAGGTAGAACAGTTGCCTTTGTGGGCGATGGAATTAACGACTCCGCCGCCTTAGCTTATGCCGATGCTTCGGTTTCGTTTGCTGATGGATCTGATGTAGCGCGGGAAACCGCCGATGTGGTGTTGATGAGTAACGATTTGCGGGGTTTGGTGGAAGCGGTGGCGATCGCTAAACAAGCGATGCGACTAATCCATCAAAATACTAGCATCGTGATTGCACCGAACTTAGCCGCCTTAATCGCCGCTGCTGCGGTTGGGATCAGCCCCTTAACCGCAACCATCGTCAATAATGGTACCAGCGTCGTCGCTGGAGTGAACGGTTTGCGCCCGCTGATGAACGGGAAAAAAGAGCCAAAGTCGTCGCTTGTCTGACGATTGAGGGAGGGCGGGTTTAAATCAACTGTGGATAATTGCAAAAATGGTTGGTAAAACCCCAGGGCGGGTTTAAATCAACTGTTGATGATGGCAAAAATGGTTGGTAAAACCCCAGGGCGGGTTTAAATCAACTGTTGATGATGGCAAAAATGGTAGGTAAAACCCGCCCCTACACCACTGAAACCTCGAAAGATTTGTAATTGTAAGGAGAAAGAAAATGGCATTTAAACCAGTTGAATTAGTCGAAGATATGGGGGCACCCGGTATCGTCGCGGGCGTGGGAGCGATCTTCTTAGCCCCATTGCTGATTCCAGCGGTGGCTAAAATTGGCAAACCAATTGCCAAAACTATTATTAAAGGCGGAATAGTTGCCTACGAAAAAAGCAAAGGCGCTTTTGCAGAAGCTGGCGAAGTTTTCGGCGATATTGTAGCTGAAGCTAAGTCTGAATTGGCGCTGGACGAACAAAAGGCACTGGAAACAAATTCTCATCCTGAAGCGCCGAATACGTAAGGTCTGTAGGGGCACGGCAGGGAAAAATCTTTTGCATG
>DNGJ01000175.1:4510-6669 GCA_003486305.1 Cyanobacteria bacterium UBA11371 | reverse complement strand
AAATCTTTTGCATGAGGCCAAAAATGGTTGATGCCGTGCCCCTACACACTTAAAATTTATTTCAATGATTTTAAATTAATTGAAGATAAAATTTGAAATTAAATAGTAGACAGCAACAAGAAAAGACGAGCAATGAAGACAACAGCACTAGCAAAGAGAGCCACACCAATTGAAAGCCGCATCGTCAGTTCTACCCCTGGGCGGATGCGTTTGAAAGTGGGGCATCAACACCGCAATTCCCAGGCGCTGGAACCGATTACCCAAGCGTTAAAGTCTAAACTGGGGATTTATGATGTGAGGACAAATCCCCACACCGGCAGCATTACTATCATGCACGCTACAGAGCATCTTAGCGGTGAAGATGTTTATGCTATGTTGCGAGATTTAGGCGTAATTTTCGCCGATATCGCTGGCGGCAGATCCGAGGTAGCATCGAATATTACTTCTGCTGTTTATGACCTCAACCGGAGAGTGAGAAAAGGAACAAATAATACGGTGGATCTGCGGATATTAATGCCTCTGGCACTGGGGGCGCTGTCGATACGACAGTTACTGGTTAGAGGTCTGCAATTAGAGATTATTCCTTGGTACGTTTTAGCCTGGTATTCTTTTGATAGCTTTATCAAATTGCACTATACCAGCGAGCCGCAACCGCGCAGGGAGGATCGGTAAAATGGCTCTAAAATCTGGGTTGAAAGTATTACATGCAATGCCTGGGCGAGTGCGTCTTGGCGTTACAGGGGGCGATCGGACAGATGCATATTTATTGTCTGACCAATTGGATGCCCTGGCGCAACGATTGCAGCAGCAAGAAGGTATCCGCAATGTCAGCGCTAATGCAAAAACTGGCAGTTTGACGGTTAATTTCGATCCTTCTACTCTGTCTTTATCCCGTTTGTTGGAACGACTTCAACAATGGGGTGTTTTGGCAAGTGCTGCGTTACCTTCCCAACAACCGAAACAAGATTTTTCCTTCTTGCAGTCGGGTGATTTTTGGCAAGAGCAAGTGACTACAATTATCCCGATTGTGGCGGGATTGCTAGTAGTAAGAGCGCTGAAATTACAGGGTTTGTGGACAATTCCTGTTTACGTAATAGCGGCAAGTTTCACCCGCAAGCTGATGCAGCAGTTGGAAAGAGATTTGATCGTGCCTTTGGCAGTTGCGGAAACTGTTGGGGAGTCAAAAATAAAAGTTTCCCCTTCTGTAAATAAGGTTAATCAAAATGGGGACGAACCTCCCTCGATTCAACCAGAGATCGTTGCAGCATCCGAACCGATACAATCCGATAATGATGGGCATTTGGGAAATGCGATCGCTTATCGCCTCGCCCACTCGATTCCCGGAAGGTTGCGCTTCCACGTCGATCGAGTTGCAACCGATACTGAGTATGCGCGTCGTCTCGAACTGTTAGCACAAGCAGATCCTTGGGTGACAAGTTTGCGAATCAACCGCAAAGCTGCTTCTGTCACCTTTACCTACGCCCCAGGTGCTTCCAAAGATACTCAGGGTGCGATCGCTCGCGGGGCAAAATTAATTCAAGCCGCTGGCGAGGTCGCCGTGCCTAGTGTAATGTCACCATTTATACCAAGTGACCCCTGCCCCAACCCCTCCCCGACGCGGGGAGGGGCGCTCGATGCTCCCCCTTCCCTCGCAGGGAAGGGGGCTGGGGGGTTAGGTTTCCCAGATGCGAGTGAGGAGACTTTATCGCCTACTCCAGAAGCTACTGAAGATTTGGTGGCGCCAGAGACGAGCGAGGGAGAAAGTGCGATCGCTGACTCACCCGCTACACCAGAAGTATCAGAAAACGCTGATGATGACGGTGATATTACTGAAATAACAGCAGCGGAAATCGAACCGCCTACCGAGTCATCAGACAACGAAACCACAACCTCAAACGAACTAACAGAAGAAGAACCATCGATATTAGCTCCAGCCGTAGCAAAATTTTACTCGAGGTTGAAGCAGTGTATCGTCAAGATCGTTAGTCGTTTATCATCGGTTGAATCGTTTGAAGCTCATCCTAGAGATGCACCGAATGGCATTTAATCGCAACAACTAACTGAAATTCTTGTGGGGTGGGCAGATTCGCCTGCCCTATTTTTATTTATAGCAGGTTGCAGCCGTTGATGGTACACCTTGGAATGCAATAGCGGCACCC
>DNGJ01000175.1:2360-4289 GCA_003486305.1 Cyanobacteria bacterium UBA11371 | reverse complement strand
TGCCGCTATTGCATTCCTTCGCCTTAAGGCTTTCCCTTACTCACTGGCAATCCGCTGTAAAATTGAAAGATCGCCCAAGTGTGAAAAAATAGCTTGAAGAGTCTTAATCGATCAAAATGGACAACGATTTACTAGCATTTATAGCGGGTGTTGGTTTACTGATTTTGTATCTAATCTTTTCTGCAATGACCGAAATGGGGACAAAATTCCCTTGGAAAAAGTAGCAAATTTAAGAAACCGGGTTTTTTAGAAAAACCGGGTTTCTGATTCATATAATTTTTGGTAGCAAAGGTTGTGTATAGTAGGGGCGGGTTTTACGAGAGATATTTGGTATCAGCGCAAAGGTTAAATAAACCCGCAAGGGCTAACGCTGCGGATGAAACCAGGCATGATATCCTATAATGTTTGGTGCTATTGCTATCGTAATAAAGCTAAGGAAGGGTTTATCTAAATTCTCCGTGAAACCCAAAGATTATCTGTAAAACCCGCCTCTACACCCATCAAAATTTACTTATTGCTTTGGTTCCACAATCGACCCCATAAATAACAAAGTTCCCGTTTGATTATCTCGAATTGCCACAAAGAACGGACGATCTACAACCATGTTAAATGGCTCATCTACCGGCCTTGCAGAGGTTGCTCGAATTCCTACAGAAGTCACCGCTGCGGCTTCGGTTCCTTCTTCGTTTACCTCTACAAATGTTTTGTGCTTGACCTCATCAATATTGACAGGGGTAGAGGTCATCCCGGTAAAATTAGCTCTGTCTTGAAACACAATCCCCATCCCCAATGCTTGCAAAGTTTGATTCAAAGTAATGTCATACTCTAATTTGAATCGGGGTAAAGAAATTGAACCTTGTCTAGTTCTAAACTGTTTAATCCATTGTTCGGAGTTTTCAGGGGTAAGGGTGCTGTAAAAAGATTGCAGCGTCGCGTTAGGTTTGGGGAGAAAAACATACATGCTCATCCGTCCCGATCCGTAGGGCAAACTAATCGCTTGCAAGGAGTCATTTTCGTAATAGCGAAACCTGCCAAACCGAGACATTAATGGGTGCTGTTTGCGCGTTCCGTTAAGCAAGGTAAAAGGACGTTCCCTAGTGGCATTTTTGGGGAATTCATCAGTCCAACTGCCTTTAAAGTAAATCGCGTTGATTAGATAAAGCACTGCGTCGGGACTAACCTGGTCAATAATGGTAGGAATTTTGCCATTGGTATTCTGGTTCACCCAATTATTGATTGTCGCTGTGGCATTGGGGCTGTTGAAATTTAGATTGGTTATTTGTGCTTGGTAGAAATCTTTGTTTCTTTGCAGGAAATCTGGTTTAAAGTTGATTCCTTGTCGCGCCCAGAGGGAATTGGCAATATTGAGCTGAACTTTGGGATCGGGATTGGTTAAAATTTGGCTTAAAGCTAGCTGTGCTTGATTAACTTCATCCAAACTCATGCCTTGTAATTCTAAAGTTTGAGCGATTGCTTGCTGGGTAGAACCGTTGGCGCCGTTGTAGGTCATGGCGAGAGCGATCGCAACACTCGTAGGCGAAACAAAAATGTTCTGGCTGCTTTCTTTCTTTAAAATTTCCGAAAACAATTTAAAGCCAAACTTAGTATTCGCTGCAACTAGCTTTTCATTCATGGTACTTGCCTGCTTAACCGAACTGGTATTGGTAACATCAGCAGATGCTGGCATTTGTTTTGTCATCGATAACCCTGCAATCGAGCCAAGCGCCGCTAAACCGATCATAGCCGCAAGCACGATGCCCCTGGGTTTGAATAATTGCTTTTTCATAGCTCAACTGTAAAACTTTTTCTGCCAAAGTTGGATAAATTATTGGGCGAATATTGATTCAGAAAAGTTCCCTTCTGTCTTAGAAACCTCAGAAACCGAGGCGGGCGAGACGCCCACCCCACAACAAATGTTTCTAGTTTTGT
>DNGJ01000175.1:0-2037 GCA_003486305.1 Cyanobacteria bacterium UBA11371 | reverse complement strand
GGTGGGCATCCTGCGTGCCCTTCTCATCGTCTGAAAAGGACTTTTCCCAGAGATCTATTATTTACTCCCTTTCACCTACCGCAATTGGTAACCTACTATCAATATCTTCCTGCCCAAAACTTAACCAAGGATGACTGGTAATATCAAACGGGGTGCCAAGTCCTAAGTCGTAGCGGATTGTAGTTTCTCCCGTTTCCAGGTTTTTGATAAATGGTTTCCCCGTCCAAATTTGGCAACTGCACGTTGGTTTTGGTTCTTTTAGTTCAAACCCTCCCTCAGTGGCTTGTAATGGGAAAAACTCAACGTGCCAATGTCCGGGTTCAACTACTACGTAGTTTGGGGTTTGTCCTTTTGCTGTAGGTACAGCAGGCAATTTGTCGTAGGGGTGGGATAAGTTTACCTGCGCGATCGCACTCGGCATAAAATCAATATCCATCACGTCGGGACTTATCCCCGCATTGCGGGTAAATTCCAGTACCTGCTGCCAATCATATATAGACTCGGCATCCCCGTACAAACAAGAATTTTCCCCAAAACAGTGTCCTCCCAACAACCAAATTAGTTTGGCGAGGATCGTTTCGATTCGTTGGCGATCGCATCGGATTATTTCCACATCTTCCGGTAACAGCATCCGCCCCGGTACGCACCACCAGTACTCCCAAACTGTAGTAGAATTGAGCGGAATCAACCGCCTGACGATACCGGGTATGCGATCGCGCCGCTGTATCGCCCTAATTTCTTCCAGCGATACTACTCTCATATCTGGTAGGGGACGCTCCAAGTTTTGCTCCAACGGATGTTCCGGCGCCAATGCCAATTCCTCTGAAATAAAACTATTAAATTCCAACATAGACCCTCTACTCCTATTCGGTCTAACCCCGCCTATTACCTATCTTTACTCGTATGTTCACCTGGTTAATCGCGCCTTCGTTCCAGAGCCGAATTGTTTTTGTTGTTACAATATGCCCTCCCTCTGCAACAAAACTGCCGTAACTTACGACACTTCCATTCATACATTTTTTCAGCAAACCACCCACATTTTACCGTCGCTGCGAGCATTTATAACCTAGAAGTTAATCCAAAATTATGTATCAAAATTGACCTGAGCTACTTTTAAGTTTTCCTAAGATTGTTCACAATAAATTAATTTTATCTTCACATCTTCTTCATATTTTTATCGTATTCTCACAATCAAGCTTCAGAGATTCCACGAGAGGTTGCCATGAATACTTGTCCTTGTTGCTCAAATCAATTACTCCGGCACGCTCGACGCAGTGGTGTATACTGGTTTTGCCCCAGATGCTGGCAAGAAATGCCTGTGATTTCGGAACATGTCACCAAGAGCGATCGCGGCGTGTTACCCCTTTCGCGCTTTGGTAATATTTCGGCCTCACTTGGCAGTAATTTATACAAAGAAGTGGCTGCACTTTCACTAAGCTAATTTAATCATCATCTTCTTCAATTAGCTCTAATAAAGCAGACAAAGTTTGTTCAAAATCAGCTTCTAACTGTTCTTTAATAGCATTAAATTCCTGGGCAAAAGGGCGATTTTCTATTTGCTCGTTAAAGACTTCAAGCATAGTTTTAATTGCTTGAAGTCTTGCTGCCAGAACTTTAATTTGTTGCCAGTTCTCATCAGAAAAGTTAGTCACGGCTTCTCTATCAACGGTGGGAAAAGTAGGAAATTCGTATTATTCCCTGAATGCAAAACCCAAGTGTATACCTGAAAAGCCGCTTTTAATTTAAGAACAGTTTAAGGATAAATTAAGCTAATTTAAAACAAAATAACCAGAGTTTCTATCACAATTTTTATTAAAAATAACCCGGATCTTTCCTCGTTTTCTTTCCCTTGTTGGGGGCGAGTTTATGTACATTAGTATCACCATAGATAATCGGTGAAACTCGCCTCAGTCATCCCTTTTGCTCTAGCTTTAACCCGTATAAATACTTACGAAAAAGTGCGGCAACTACGCCTGAAGGCTTACGGGTTTCCTCACCGCAACACCCGCTGGGAAAGGATAAATTAGCAGAAAGTAA
>DNGJ01000109.1:27281-34511 GCA_003486305.1 Cyanobacteria bacterium UBA11371 | reverse complement strand
TTGTGATCTCGAAAGATAGTTCTGGCAGCGACCACTGAATCAACAAGATATGATAGCGATCGGTCCATAGGGCAAGCTGCGCTTTGGGCGCGCTAAAATTCGACATGGCTCGTTCAACCTAGTTGCCCTCCAAGGAGATGCTCAATGTTTTTGGATGAACTGACACCCATCTTCCGAGAACTCACCCAGCAACCAGTTGCCTTCTTGGGCGGCTTTTTCGCCGGGATGTTGCGATTGAAATTAACCGATGAACCGATTAAATCTTGGCTCGATCGAGAAGGCGGTATTAATACTCAAACTGCCCATGCACCCCTTGACCAAAATGGTAAAACAGGCCCTCAATCTATTTCCATAGATTGAAGACCGATCTGAGATTTTGGTATTTTACAACCTCTTTATCTAGTACCCCGATTGCTATCACCGTTAAGCTGCAAGCTGGGTATTGATAGCAATTGGGAATTTCCAGGAGCATCACCTAAATGCTTTGACCTTGATGATTAAAAAAAGCTAAAATTTGCCAAATGGCGTCAAAAATACTCTTGACTTGTGGCAAGCGCTGCAAAACGCCCTTGTCAGGAAAAACCAATTCTATAGTTCATCTAAAGTTAGAGAACGATTTAGCAAAGCTTTCCTAAAATAAAACTAAAGGAGCTAGGGCGTTGAAATAGTAGAGCGATCGCGGGCAATTGTCTAACCCAAAGCTAGTCCGAAGCGGTAGAAACGTTAACAATCTTACCAAACCCAACCAGCCAGGACTAGCAAGGGTTGCGACTGTTTTTTTGCCCAGTCGATTAGTCATCTCTTTAACAGCGCCCATACCTATTAAACCCCTATTGGTTTACAGGAAAGCGGTAAACCCCGCCCCGCTTTTCTTTCCACTCAAAACAAGGCAAAAATTTGTCTGGGTAAGTAAGTGTACCACAACCATCTGTCCCTAGACAGATCCTGGAATTAAATTTACCCGTACAAGGACAAAGAAAATCTTTTCTAATTTTTTGCCTTGTTAGCATCGGCAGCCAGCGGGGAATTTTGAACAAAACAATGGCAGACACGCATCCGCCAATCGCTCAAGAACGTACCCTCAAACGGGATTGCATGACCCTGTCGCGTCACGTCTTGCAGCAACTGGGGAGCTTTTCTACAGAGGCACAAGATCTCAGTGCCATCATGGGTCGTATTGCTCTGGCAGGCAAATTGATTGCTCGTCACCTCAGTCGTGCCGGATTAATGGAAAACGTGCTGGGAGTGACGGGGGAAGTCAACGTACAGGGCGAGTCCGTCAAAAACATGGACGTGTACGCCAATGAAGCGTTTATCTCGGTATTAGAGCAAAGCGGCCTTGTTTGTCGCTTGGCATCCGAGGAAATGGAAAAACCCTATTACATTCCAGAAAACTGCCCAATTGGTCGCTACACCCTGCTATATGACCCGCTGGATGGCTCTTCCAACATAGACAGCAATTTGAACGTCGGTTCCATCTTTTCTATTCGCCAGCAAGAAGGAAACGACGAAGACGGTCTGGCGCGCGACTTGCTGCAAAACGGACGCAAGCAAATTGCAGCAGGTTACGTGTTATACGGCCCCAGCACGATGTTGGTTTATTCCATCGGCAAGGGCGTTCACGCCTTTACCCTCGACCCCAGCTTAGGCGAGTTTATTCTTTCTGCGGAAAACATTACTATACCCGACCACGGGCCGATTTACAGCGTCAACGAAGGTAACTTCTGGCAGTGGGAAGAATCGTTTCGCGACTATATACGCTACGTCCACCGTCACGAGGGCTATACCGCGCGTTACGGCGGGGCATTAGTGGGAGACTTCCACCGCATTTTGTTCCAAGGTGGGGTGTTTTTATACCCAGGAACGGTAAAGCGACCAGAAGGGAAGTTGCGCTTGCTTTACGAAGCTGCACCCATCGCCTTTTTAGCAGAACAAGCCGGGGGTAGAGCCAGCACGGGATTATTGCCAATTTTAGATGTAGTGGCGGATAAAATTCATGCCCGCACGCCTTTAATTGTTGGCAGTAAAGATGATGTTGCCCTAGTGGAATCTTTCGTGAATGAAAGGTCGAAGGAGCAAAGCGACAAAGTAATGGCTCATTCATAAACAGCGGTAATGGCTAATGGCTAATGGGGGAAAATTAGCCATTAGCAATTAGCAATTAGCTTTTCTTGCAATTAGTTAGCATCAAACAAGGACACAAACGATGACAACCAACCATATCTTGGAAATTGAGCAATTGGGTCAAAGTATCTGGATGGATAACTTGACCCGGGATTTAATTCAATCTGGCGAACTACAGCGCCTAATCGAGACGCGGGGACTGCGAGGGATTACCTCGAACCCGGCTATTTTTGAAAAAGCGATCGCAGGCAACAAAATCTACGACGCCGACATCGAAAAAGGAGCGCGCGCCGGATTACCCACATACAAAATTTACGAATCTCTCGTATTTGAAGATATCCGCAACGCTTGCGATATGTTCCGCCCGATTTACGAAGAATCTAACGGGCTAGATGGTTACATCAGCATTGAAGTACCGCCAACGATCGCCCACGATACACAAGCCACAATAGAAGAAGCGCGGCGCTACTATCAAGAAATTGGTCGGGAAAATGTCATGATTAAAATTCCCGGCACTTCCGCAGGTTTACCTGCTGTAGAACAAGTCATTGCCGATGGCATTAACGTTAACGTTACCTTGCTGTTCTCAGTAGACAGTTACGTCAATTGTTTCTGGTCTTATATTAAAGGCTTGGAAAAACGCGCTGCTGAAGGGAAAGATATTAGTAAAATTGCTTCAGTAGCTAGTTTCTTCCTCAGCCGAATTGATAGCAACATCGATGGTCGGATTGACAGCAAGCTAAAAGCAGGCGTTGAAAGTATCAACGTCGAAGCAAAACTGCGCGCAGTGAAGGGGAAAATTGCGATCGCTAACGCTAAAATCGCGTATCAGAAGTATAAGGAGATCGTGCAGAGCGATCGCTGGCAAGCATTAGCAGAAAAAGGCGCAAAAGTCCAGCGTCTGTTGTGGGCTTCCACCGGCACCAAAAACCCCGAATACAGCGACGTGATGTACGTCGATGAATTGGTAGGCCCCGATACAGTTAATACGCTACCACCTGCTACGATTGAAGCTTGTGCCGACCACTGCAATGTAGCCGATCGGATTGAATCGAACATCGAACAAGCTTACAACTTGATCGAAAGTCTGAAAGACCCGGATATCGACATCGATATTAACCAAGTCATGGACGAATTGTTGAGCGATGGGATTGACAAATTCGTGCAGCCGTTCCAATCCTTGATGGAGTCGCTGGAAGAGAAGGTAAAACTGTTGACACCTGCGTAGAGAAAATAGCTTAGAAGGGGATTGATAACTAGAAAGCTGGTTCGTTAAAGTTTCTTAATGAACCAGGCAAAATCCACCATCCTCAATCCCCTCTTCAGCAATGCCGAAACAACCAAATTCATTGCTGTTAAGGAGAAGCAGCATGAGCAATAATCTTGTGACCGTTGCCCCAGGAATCAAAGGGATACGTCAGACCGATGGATGTATTTTTTCAACTGCACTACGGGATCGTAAAGGGTATCCTCCGCTCAAAACAATCAACGGGAAACGCATTCGCGTCAGTCGTTTGGTATTAGAACACAAGTTAGGTCGATCAATCAAACCGGGTTGTTTTGCTTGTCATTCTTGTGATAATCCGCTTTGTATTAACCCTGAACACCTTTGGGAAGGCACAGCAGCAGATAACCTCAAAGATGCTATTTCTAAAGGTCGTTTTTCCACATCTACTTGGTTCAAAAAGGGATATTGCCCTCCTAATAGAAAGTTAACCGCTCCTGACGCAGCCGCAATCAGAGAACTTTCATTAAAAGGATTTAAATGCGCCGAATTAGCTCGTTATTTCGGAGTAAGTAAAAGTGCAATATATCGAATTCTAAAGGGTAAATGCTACAATACAACAGATTATTTAAGTAAGGAAATCGCAGAATTGCACGCTAAATTTGACGCTTTATTGTCTAGACTCGACGCTATCATCGAAGGAAACAAGTAAATGGTCACACTGCTAGAAAATCCCCTGCGCGTTGGTTTACAACAGGAAAGAGTACCCGAACCGCAAATTTTGGTTATATTTGGTGCATCGGGCGACTTAACGCAACGCAAGTTAGTGCCAGCGATTTATCAACTGAAGCGACAAAGACGGCTGCCCCCAGAAATAACGATTGTAGGCGTGGCGCGACGACCTTGGAGCGACGATTATTTTCGCGAACAAATGCGCGAGGGCATCGAGCAGTTTTCTGAGGGAATTGGCAGCGAAGAATTTTGGCAAGACTTTGCTCAAGGATTGTATTACTGTTCCGGCGATATCGATAATCCAGAAAGTTACCAGAAACTCAAGCAATTGCTGGCTGAACTCGATACCAAACGAGGTACGAGAGGCAATCGAGTCTTTTATCTTTCGGTTTCGCCCAACTTTTTCCCGGAAGCGATTCGGCAGTTAGGGACGGCGGGAATGCTGGACGACCCGATTAAAAACCGTCTGGTGATTGAAAAGCCCTTTGGTCGCGACTTGGCATCGGCTCAAGTTCTCAACCAAGTGGTGACCAAGGTTTGCAAGGAACAGCAGGTTTACCGCATCGACCACTATTTAGGTAAGGAAACGGTACAAAACCTTTTGGTGTTTCGCTTTGCCAACGCCATCTTTGAACCCTTGTGGAATCGCCAATTTGTCGATCACGTCCAGATTACCGTTGCAGAAACCGTAGGTTTGGAAGACAGGGCGGGCTATTACGAAACATCCGGGGCGCTGCGGGACATGATGCAGAACCACCTGATGCAACTGTTTTGTCTGACGGCAATGGAAGCGCCCAATTCCCTCGATGCCGACAGCATCCGCAATGAAAAAACGAAAGTGCTTCAAGCAACCCGCTTGGCAGATACTCGCAATCTAGAGCTTTCAGCAGTAAGGGGTCAATACGCCGCCGGGTGGATGAAAGGACAGCGCGTGCCCGGGTATCGAGAAGAACCAGGGGTGAATCCTAATAGCACCACACCTACCTACGTAGCGATGAAGCTGATGGTGGATAACTGGCGGTGGCACGGGGTGCCGTTTTACATGCGAACCGGCAAGCGGCTGCCGAAAAAAGTGTCGGAAATTGCGATCCAATTCCGGGAAGTGCCGCACATGATTTTCCAATCCGCCGCCCAACAGGCAAGTTCCAACATCCTGACGCTGCGGATTCAGCCGAATGAAGGCATTTCCATGCGGTTTGATGTCAAAATGCCCGGTTTACAACTGCGTACCAGACCAGTGGATATGGACTTCCAATATGGTTCGGCGTTTGGTAAGTCGTCGGGTGACGCTTACGATCGCTTGTTACTAGACTGCATGTTAGGCGACCAAACGTTGTTTACCAGAGCAGATGAAGTGGAAGAAGCTTGGCGGGTAGTAACGCCTGCACTGATGGCTTGGGAAGCGCCCACCGATCCGGCATCGGTTCCCCAATACGAAGCCGGAACTTGGGAACCAGCAGAAGCCGAACTGCTAATTAACCGCGACGGGCGTCGCTGGCGTAGACCCTAGTAACGCAAGTTGCTAGTGATAAACTCGGCAAGCTTGCTAATTGCTAATTGCTAATTGCTAATACAGCATTTTTCCTGACTCTAGCCATTAGCGCCTTTTTGAGCGATAACTAGCAACTTGAGTTAGTAAATATTGCAGATTGCATATTTCAGATTTCAGATTGAGATCAAATTTAAATCTGAAATCTGCAATGTTAAATCTGAAATCCCCCATCACCTATTACCAATTACCAATTACCGACCTATGGTTACACAATCTGCTCCGATTGTTTCCCTCCAGGCACCGAAAGATGTGTCTATCAGCGATATAGAAACTGAACTCGGTCAAATCTGGCAAAGTTACGGTGTATCGAGCGAAAACGGGATGCCGATGGCGTCTAGGGCGGCAACGTTTACTTTGGTTGTTTACGAACCAGAAGCAACTCAACAGTTGCTAGCGATTCTGGGTTTCTATAAGGGTCCGGTGGATGGAATTTCTGGACCGCGCACGAACGCAGCGATCGCAGCAGCGCAGAAAGCGTATAATCTACCCGTCACGGGTCAGTCGAGTCCGGAATTGGTGGAAAGACTGCGTGCCGAATACGCCCAAAAACGCAATGGGGCAGAGAATTCCAATGGGAACGGCAGCAGCGTTCCCCAGTACGATCCGGATGCGGCGGGTGCGGGTTTTGCCGATGCGATCGCCCAGACTAACCCCTGTCGCGTCATCGCTCTTTGTCCCATCGTCGGCGACGATGAAGGCGTGACGGCTCAAGTTTCCGCCTACTGTCCGATTCAAAAACAAAGTCGCAGTACCCTGATCTGCTGCGAATACATTACCCTCAAAGGCACGGAAGAAGCTTTAGAACGCATTGCCGGGATGATTCCCGCTCTCACGATTTCCGACTTACCCAAGTTCCTCTGGTGGAAAACAACGCCCGACCCAGAAAACGAGTTATTTAAGCGAGTGTCTGCCATTAGCAGTTCTGTGATTTTCGATTCTTCCGGATTCCTCACACCCGAAACCGACTTGTTAAAAGCTTACAGCTTGACCGAATCGGGGATGGCGATCGCAGACCTCAACTGGCGTCGTCTCGCCTCCTGGCAAGAACTCACCGCCGAAACCTTCGATCCGCCAGAACGTCGCGCCCACATCATGGAAATCGACCGCATCACCCTCGACTACGAAAAAGGCAATTCCGCCCAAGCGCTGATGTACTTGGGTTGGATCGCCAGTCGCTTGCAGTGGACTCCGGTTTCCTACGTACACGAAGGTGGCGAATACGACATCAAGCGCGTCAAGTTAGTGGGTGCGGATGGACGCGAAATTGAAGCCGAGTTAGCCGCGATTCCCGTGGTCGATACAGGCGACATAGCGGGAGATTTAATCAACCTGCGCCTTTATTCCAGCAATACAGCAGCCAACTGTTGCACAGTCTTGTGTTCTGAAACTGGCGGTTGTATGCGAATGGAAGCAGGTGGTGTGGCACAAACTTGCGAAACGCGCCAAGTTACGGCATTATTCGACCAAAAAGCCGAATTCTTGCTGTCTCAGCAGCTACAGCGCATCGGACGCGAAGTACTTTACGAAGAAAGTATGGCTGTAGCAACGCAAGTTTTAAAGTTGGCTAATGGGTAATGGCGTGTAAGGGCGTTCGCGC
>DNGJ01000109.1:22449-27033 GCA_003486305.1 Cyanobacteria bacterium UBA11371 | reverse complement strand
AATGCGATGAAATATTTCAGCTTTACCGATAAAATAACAGCGCAAATGCTTCGCCCCTACTAATGGCTAATGAAAATTACAATTAGCTATTAGCTATTAGCAATTACCAATGACTATCGCGATCGCAGGCACAAGCAGCGGGGTGGGCAAAACAACGGTAACGCTCGCCCTGCTTGCGTATTTAAAGTGTCGTAATATACAAATTCAATCTTTTAAGGTTGGGCCAGATTACATCGACCCGATGTTTCACGAGTACGTCACGGGTCGCCCTTGTCGCAATTTAGACCCGGTACTCACTTCAGAATCTTACGTACAGCAATGTTTTGCGCGTCACAGCAAAGGAGTGGAATTCGCTTTAGTAGAAGGCGTGATGGGGATGTTTGACGGAGTAGGTAATAACCAATTACCAATTACCAATTACCAATTACCAATTCCCTTTGCGAGTACAGGTCATATTGCGCGGTTGTTGGATTTGCCGGTATTGTTGGTGATAGATTGCAGTCGGTTATCTGGTTCGGTGGCTGCGATCGCGCACGGCTACCGCTCGTTTGACCCTAAAATTAAACTAGCTGGCGTCGTGTTGAATCGAGTGGGAAGCGATCGCCACCTACAATTGCTCAAAGATGCCCTAGAACCCCTACAAATCCCCATCTTGGGCGTATTGCGAAGACAGGATAATATTAGTATCCCCGACCGACATCTAGGGTTAGTCCCCACAGGAGAACTATCGCAACTCGATGGTATTATCGACCAACTCGCCCACCTGGGAGAAAGTTGTTTTGATTGGGAACAACTATTACCATTGCTGAAAAGTAATACTGTAGGGGCGGGTTTCAGTAACAGTTTATCACTCGAACAGACAACCTTAGTAAACCCGCCCTCTTCGGAGGCAGGTTTCAGTAACAGTTTATCAGTGGGAGAGACAAGCTTAGTAAACTCACGCATCCGGATTGGTGTGGCACGCGATCGCGCGTTCAATTTCTACTACGCTGATAATTTAGACTTGCTGCAACAATTGGGTGCAGAATTAGTATTTTGGAGTCCTTTAACGGATCGATTACCAGAAGGTATCCAAGGACTTTATTTTGGCGGTGGTTTTCCCGAAGTGTTTGCCCAACAATTAGCAGAAAATAAACTCGCTCGCGAATCAGTTCGCCATGCTATCTTGACAGGAATGCCAACTTATGCTGAGTGCGGCGGATTGATGTATTTATGCGAGGCAATTATTGATTTTGAAAATAAGTCTTGGTCGATGGTAGGAATATTACCGACAACTGCGGTAATGAGTGGGCGTTTAACATTAGGATATCGACAAGCAACGGCTTTGCAAGATAGTCCGATATTAGGTGCGGGTGCGACAGTTTGGGGACATGAGTTTCATCGCTCTCATTTATCTGAAAAGCCAACAAAACCCTTATTTGAGGTAAAAGGATATCACAGTCCGGTGACAGAAGAAGGATGGCAACTGCATCAGGTTCATGCGTCTTATGTCCATCTTCACTTTGGTGCGCGTCCAGAGATTGCCAAACAGTTTCTACAGAATTGTTTGAGTATTTGTTTATAACTTAAGTTCGCGGTATATGATTTTGAATTCAGTTCCTCGCAGCTTTTCTTCACCTGTAATCCAGAAACCGCGTTTTTCGTAGAGGATCTGTGCAGTGGCTTGACTTGGATTGGTTGATGTATATAACCGTAAAAATTTCTTACCTGCCCCTCGTGCTTTTTCAATAGCAAAATCAACTAATTTACTGCCAATTCCTTGACCGCGACAAGCTGGATATACACAAGTCCAGCCTAACCAATAAGCTTCACTTTCATCTTTCCTCGTGGAATATAATCCTGTGGTTCCTATGACTTTCTTGGCATCATCATCAACAGCAATCCAGTAATTTGCTTCGGCGATTTCTGCTAGATAAAACAATATTTTATATAACCAGCTATTTTTTGCAAGACTGCCACGAAATCCGATACTCGCTCTTTCAAAAAGTCTTTGGTGTGGAAAAACCTTATTGACCAGATTAATGGCCTCATCAAGGGTTTTATGGGATAGAGGTTCAATATGCATAGTTGGAATTAAATAACTTAATGAGGAGAAAGCTCATGCGATCGCTCCTTGCAGGTGTGCGATCGCCTCTAAATTCAAGCGAGGTCTGTAAGATTGAGGATATATATTGACCCACAGCAAGCGATATGCCAAAGGCACGCTGCGCGTGAAGCTGGCGCTACCTTGGCAGCGAATCGCAACTACCGCACATTCAGTTTTCGGAAAATGTTGCGAAACCCATTCCTGGCTAATGTTTCTAGTTCCTGTCGTTCTCTGGCTGAGAATTCACTTTGGATCTCGGAGCCGCCATCGAAATATACTTCTGTAAGCCTGCCCCGGTTAAAAAAGATCGTGCTGCCATCGTGGAATCGCTGAATTGCCACCACCTTACCATTCTCAAACCAATAGCCCATACCATCGCCTAATTCCGTCAGAGATTCGGAAGCCCTTACAGGTCTGCCGTTAAGTCTGCAAACGGTATAGGTCATATTTCCTTCAACTCTGCGAGTTTCTCTGCAACCTTTGGTACTTTGTTGAATTTGATACATCCGATGAGCGTAGAAACACTCCCCAGAAGAATTATCGCAAGTCGGGGCATCGTTCAATTCATTCGCTTGAAGCTGGGTAGATCCGGCAAACAGAAGACCGACTGAGAACGCAACAGCAGTAAATATTTTGCTCACAAATTGGTTTATTTGAAAAACACCGATCTCAACTATACCAAAGCTCAAACAGCCGTCTTTGGGAAAATATACTATACCGCACTGTCATCCCCACCGGGCAAGTAGTCAGAATTGAGGACTTCTTCAGCATTGAAGGGATTTTCAACTGGAAACTCATCAATTCCTAGTCCCGTTTCAGCCGCAGCTAATTCCCTTGCATCTTGGTAGCACTCGTTAAATATTTCAGTAAAATATGGTTGCAAGCTTGGGCTTTCCTTAAATGCTTTTTTAATTCTTTGTCTATGCTCAACAATACTTGCTAACCAACTGTTTGAGCGTTTCTCTGCCTGATACCTATACTTGAGGAGATGGAGCAATAGAATTTTAAGGTTGCTGTAAATTGCCCGCTTCTCGCTCTTACCAATATCTTCAATTTCTTCCAGCAAGTTTTCCCAGTCTACATTGGCGTAGTCTTGAGTCCGTAATTGTTCGACTGTAGTTTCAACCCAACCCACGAAATCAGTTTCGTAGATACTTTTTTGGCTGGCTTGGAGTTCTGTTGTCACGAGGGTGTCTCCTGCAAGCGATCGCTGCTTCTATTCTGACACAATCTCATTTAATGAAAGGCAAAATTTCAAACTCTGTACGAATCTCTAAAAGCGACCTATCTAAAAGCGGTTCAAAGTTCAAAAATGGCACGTAACGCTGACGCTTGCGAGTTTTAAACCAGATTGAAATTAATTCTGGCAATACTTGTGGTACAACAATCAAAATTGAACTGACAAGCCACAGCACCCCGTGACGTTTGATTAAATCCTCATACATCACATCTACGGCTGGATTTTTACGTTCTCTTAAATAATCTCGGAACTTAAAATCACTCGTCCAAAATGTCAGGGGCAGGATTTTAAGCTCATCATACATATCAGTATCGCAGCCATAAATTACATGACTCGCATCGTGGGCAAACAAAATTTTGGCAAAATCTGGTGGTTGAGTACTAGGATGACTAAAGTCAGAATTGACTATGTAGTATTCTTCCAATCCTTCCCGCAGGGTTTGAGTGCTGTTTTTGTCGGTGTAGCGCGGACGCCGGCGATCGCTCATAACTCTACCTCAAGCACTTTCGATACGTTACCGTTTCGTAAATTATAATAACACTCATGAGCGAGATTGACAAAAAACCACTGGGACGCCCCCGCAGCGTCCAATCCCATCAAGCGATTTTGCAAGCAACGCTGGAAATGCTGGCGGAAGTGGGATGCGATCGCATGAGTATCGATGCGATCGCATCCCGTGCAGGAGTCGGCAAAACCACGATCTACCGCCGCTATAAATCAAAGGAAGAACTCGTTGCAGATGCAATTGAAAGCTTAAGGGAAGAAATTGTCATCCCTGACACGGGTACTTTTTGGGGCGATCTAGATGTGCTGATCGAAAATGCTGCAAAAATTACCCTTAATCCTTTGGGAAAACAAACCGTTGCAATGATTATTAGCAGTGCATCTAGCAATTCTCAGTTTGCTCAAGTTTATTGGACAAAATACCTACAACCTAGAAGGGAAGCTTTTGCTATTGTAATTGAACGCGCCAAAGCGAGAAATGAAATTAAAGCTGATTTAGATGCGGGTTTAGTCTTCGATATGATGAGTGGAATCATGCTTTATGCGCTAATTTTTCCACCCACAACTGAACCCTGGGAAGCATACATTCGCCGCGCTTTAAATCTTTTTCTCAGAAAATCGCTAATTGCTAATTGCTAATAGTAAGATTTTACAACTCTTAAGCCCCCCAAGGCATTAGGGGGTTTGGGGGGATCTGTTTGAGCGATAGCAAATTAAATAAGCATTCAATCATTAAGGTTTGGGAACCAAAACC
>DNGJ01000109.1:16669-22251 GCA_003486305.1 Cyanobacteria bacterium UBA11371 | reverse complement strand
ATTAAGGTTTGGGAACCAAAACCGTTAAACCTCCAGGAATACATTCAATATCAATCGGCGTTGTCCCAATTATTTCCCCATCTAATACTACTTTTTGTGGCGGATTTGTTGTGACTTTCATCCGCTTAGCACAAAGATGGACAACGTTCTGATGTTCGATGCCAGTTTTAATTAAAGCTGCTCCCAACATTCTCAACATTCCTGTAATTGCTTGCAGTTTGGTTTCTGCTGCGGCAATTGTTACGTCTAAAAGTCCGTCATCGGAAATAACTTGCCCTCCTCCTTGTGCTAAAATTGAAGTAATTGGTGCGGTATTGGCAATGGTAATTGCTCCTGCTTGCAATTGATGCACTTCCCCTTCAATATCAATTTCAGTTTCAAATAATTCTTGCGTATCTAATTGCTGCCATCCTGCCATTAAATAAGCTAAGGGACCCCACTGATCTTTTAACTCGCGACTCGCTTTTTCTACGGTTTCGGCTTCGTAGCCAATTCCTGCTAGTAATATCATCGGCATTTTGTTGCAACGGGCGGCATCGACAACGCGAGTGTATCCGCCTAAAATGACTTGACAGGCGCTTCTAATTGGCGCGATCGCTCCTGATATCCCCAACGCCACCGAAAACGCATTCGCCGTCCCTCTAGGTATAATTCCTAACGGTATCCCCGTCCCGATTAATGCACCGGCAACTGCTGAAACTGTCCCATCCCCGCCAGATGCAATAATAATATCGGCTTTGGCTGCGATCGCATCTTGCACCAACTGCACCGGATCTGTATCTTTGCTCGTTAAATGAACGTGCAAGTGCATCTGCGGGTAAAGCAATTGTTGAATTAAAGAAAGGTCTTGTTCCGCATTTCCCTGTCCCGATACGGGATTAAATATTAAATGAGCAACTGGCGTTTTTTCTAAACTTGCAACTATTGCCTCTGCCGTCGCTAAATTAGTAGCAAGCGGCACGTTGTGAACGTTGCAAATACGTAAAAGCGCCTGAATATCAGGTTCGTGGGGCTGGGCATATAAAGGATCTACCAGAAAAATTACCGCCACAACGTCACCCGCAGCAACTTGTGCCGCAATTTGCGCGTCTCCTCCCATTGGCCCGGATAACATTTGCTCGACTGGTAATCTGGTAGCATTTTGAATGCGCCCTCCCGTCGTACTGGTGGCGATTAATTTGTAACGACCCAGGACGAGTGCGTGAAGCTTTGCGAAGTTGACTATATCATCTTTCTTGCGATCGTGCGCGATCAGGGCAATTGTTGCAGGCATACTGGTAATTTTAGATTTCAGATTTTAGATTTTAGATTCGGTAATGGGAATGAACAACGAACAAGTTGATATTTTAATTCTTTCTAATGGCCCTGGGGAGGTGACAACTTGGGTGCGTCCCGTCGTAGAATCGTTGCGCCAACAGTTGGGGGAAGATCGAGAACGGGTACGCATTTCGGTGGTATTATCCCCTTGTCCTAATGCTACCGGGAAAGAAGCTGCGATCGCTCGTTCCTACCCACAAGTAGACCGAGTACAAGCTGCCGAACATTTTTTCCCTTTTCTACTATCGGGCAAAACTGCTCAAAATTGGGACTGGCGCGACAAAGGAGTCGTTCTCTTCCTCGGCGGCGACCAATTTTATACTGTCATCATCGGCAAGCGTTTAGGATATCGTACCGTCGTTTATGCCGAATGGGACGCCCGCTGGCATAATTGGATCGACCGCTTCGGCGTCATGAAAGAAGAAATTGCTCTCAAAGCATCGCCCAAATATGCCCCTAAGTTTACAGTCGTTGGCGACTTAATGGCAGAAGCAACTAGCAAAGAGTTATCCCAATTACCCATTACCGATTACCCATTACCAACAGAATTAATTGGACTGCTACCCGGATCGAAACCAGCAAAATTAGCTCAAGGTGTACCTTTTTGTTTAGCGATCGCACAACGCCTCCACTCTGTGCGTCCTCAATCTCGTTTTGTCATTCCCGTCGCTCCTACTTTAGACCTCACAACTTTAGCGAGTTTTGCCGATCCAAATCATAATCCTTTAATTCAACAATTTGGATGGGGATGTGCTGAATTGATTATCCCTTCTAACTCAAACTCTCCTTTCCTTAAAACTCCTACAGGTTTGTGCGTGGAATTATTTACCCAGTTTCCCGCTTACGATTTATTATCTCAATGTCGCCTTTGCCTTACTACTGTTGGCGCCAATACCGCCGAGTTGGGTTCTTTAGCTGTCCCGATGATTGTTCTATTACCAACTCAGCAATTAGATGCTATGCGTTCTTGGGATGGTTTGCCTGGTTTATTGGCTAATTTGCCGGGAGTTGGTTCGGTTTTTGCTAAAGCTATTAACTCGTTAGTATTGCGACAAGGACGCTTATTTGCATGGCCTAATAAATGGGCAAATTCACAAATTGTCCCCGAATTAGTCGGTAATCTCCAACCTCAAGCTGTGGCTAATTTAGTTATCGATTATTTAGATTATCCCCAGAAGTTAGAAGCAATGCGATCCAATCTCCGCCATGTGCGAGGTAACCCCGGTGCATCTCAAAAACTCGCTCAATTAGTCCTCGAAGAACTTTCCCTTTTTGATACTCAATCCCCAAGCATTACACCCAATATCGCTCACCCTTAAGGGTGGCGCTACACAAAGAGAGCAACGCCTGAGCGGGCTATAAAAAGTTGGAAAAATTTTTTCTGTAACTCTAGACTTGGCTAATTTTTTTTGATATGATGGAATCGATGAGGAAGAAATATTTTAAAATATTTATTAGGCAAATATTTCGATTATGTTAATAATACCCTAAAAATTCTTGCGGCGCAATAGCAGGTTAATTCAAACTAAAAATGTGATGCAGATGCCTAGACTTTCTGATTTTTTTTTGATATGATGGAATCGATGAGGAAGAAATATTTTAAAATATTTATTTTGCAGATATTTCGATTATGTTAATAATACAAAAAAAAGAGCGATCGCGCAACCCTACCAAACCCACATCTCGATCTAAAATCTAAAATCTAAAATTTTCTACATTTGTCCATCGCGGCGTCCCAACTCGTAGATGCCGCAAGCGACGCAAGCTAAAATGCCCATACTGATGCCCCAGCTGCCACCTAGACCGAGTTCGACGCCCCAGTTGCACAAAGAGCCTGCGATTAAAAAAGGAACGATGCTGAATAAAGAGGCAAAAAAGGCGTTTTGAGATTCTCTACCTTTTTTGGTGCGGTCAAATTCGGCTTGGGAGGTGTAGAGCGATCGCTCGGCAAAATTAAACCAGCGATTGAGTTGCTCGGTAATCCACTCGCTCAACGGGGAAAAGCCGAGATACAAAGCCAGCGACCACAAAAGAGCGCCTGCGATCGCTGCGGTATCGAGGGTAATTTTAAACGGAAACGGGAACAAATCGCTCATCGCTCTTGGATTAAAAATATTAAACAAATTTTAACATAATCGCGAATTAGACCAAAATAATAGTGGGACGGGCAAGATGCCCGTCCCACCTAGTTTCGCAACCAGCCCAAGGTAAAATCAACCTTGAATACCACAATTTAGAGCCTAAAAATCAGGCGGTGACACCCCAAAAAAATTAGAGTTGATCCATTTGGCGACGCAATTCTTCCAAATCCTTATCAACAGGTGTAGAAGTTTTATTTGATGAATTGGATGGCTGATCGGAAGATTGACTAGAAGAAGGAAGAGCAGCTTGATTGGGGGAAGAACCCGCGAGCATTTGCGCCTTCATCGCCATCAATTCATCATCAACATCGCTACCAGATTCCAACAGGGCAAATTGGCTTTCCAGATTGTTCCCAGCTAACTCGCCAGCGGCTTGGGCGCGGGCTTCCATCTGCAAAACCTTTTCTTCCATGCGCTCAAACGCAGCCATCGCCGTACTGGTACCCATGCGCCCGACGGTATTTTGCAGCTGCTCTTGCGCCTTTGCGGCTGCAACGCGGGCTTTGAGCATGTCTTTTTTAGTCTTCGCTTCAGAAATTTTACTTTCCAGGGCGATTAGATTGCGCTTGAGTTGGTCTACCTGAGTATTTTGAGTATCCAAGGTTTGTTTGAGCGCACCCGCCGTATCAGCGTGGGTTTTTTTGCGTACCAAAGCTTCCCTAGCGAGATTTTCATCGCCCTTAGACAAAGCCAGTTGAGCGCGGCTTTGCCAGTTATTTACTTCAGATTGGGCTTGATTGTACTGTTGTTGGGTGCGTTTTTGAGTTGCGATCGCCTGAGCAACAGCTTGACGCAGCTGCACCAGGTCTTCTTGCATATCAATAATAGACTGCTCAAGAATCTTCTCTGGGTCTTCAGCCTTGCTAACCACGTCGTTCAGGTTGGCTCGGACTACTCGGCTAATGCGGTCAAACAATCCCATAACTTTTTCCTTTTGGGGCGTATTATCAAAGCGACACTTGCTTCAAGTTTAGCCAAATACAGCTGTTGCAAAGGATTAATATCATGTCCGGTGGTATCGGTAGCGTACAGATGGCTAACTGCTAATTGCTAATTGTCAGCTTGTCACTTGGCTCCAGAGTATCCATGAACGATTAGCTATTAGCAGTTACACAACCGTTGCGAAGGGACATGAGATGACCTACCTCTACAGCTTTCTTCAGGACGCGATGCAAGGTTCGGGAGGCTTAAAAAATAAGATGCTCCTTCATCCAGTGTAAAAACTTCAAACTCAGATTGGTCGATTGTGGTTACAGAGGGTGAGAAATCTAATTTTTCTCAATCTTAGGGTTTTTGGGGATCGGACGGGCGGGCGCTGGGTAACTGGGCTTGATTGTTCCCGGCAACGATTTTAGCCTTCATGGCTGCGAGTTCGGTATCGATATCGCCGCCAGCTTCGAGGGCGGCAAATTTCTGTTCGAGTTCGTTGCCGCCTATATCGGCTAAAGCACCGGCGCGAGCTTCCATTTGCAGGATTTTTTCTTCCATCCGATCGAAAGCACCCAAAGCGCCGCTAGGATTGTAGCGGCTCGTCACCTGATGGAGTTTTTCAGTAGCTGCCGCACTGCGAGCGCGGGCGATGTACATATCTTTTTTAGTCTTAGCCTCAGCTAGTTTACTTTCTAGCGTCCGCATGTTCTGCTTCAGGTTAGCAACGATAGTATTTTGCTGCTCCAGCTGCGTTGCGAAGGCAAGAGCGGTTTCTTGATAACTTTTGCGCCTAACAAGAGCTTCCCGCGCCAGATTTTCATCGCCCTTAGAGAGTGCCAGTTGGGCGCGACGATACCATTCATCTGCGGAAGACTGAGCTTGTGAGAGTTGTCGTTCGGTACGTTTGAGAGTAGCGATCGCACTTGCAGCCGCCTGACGCAGTTGGATCAGGTCATCCTGCATATCCAGCACAGTTTGTTCCAGAATTTTTTCTGGATCTTCAGCTTGACCGACTAAATGGTTGATATTAGCGCGGAGCGCGCGCCCGATGCGATCTAAAAGTCCCATAGTGGCATTCTCCCGACCCAGTTCGCAGCCCCAGACATACCAATTAGTTTCATGGTATCGCGCGATCGCACCCTTGAAGAGAGGAAAGCTCGGAAAGATACAGCCGCGAAAGTTTGTTTAGCGGCA
>DNGJ01000109.1:0-16434 GCA_003486305.1 Cyanobacteria bacterium UBA11371 | reverse complement strand
TGCCGCTAAACAAACTTTCGCGGTGTACCTCAAGAGCCTGCTTTCCCGCTATAAATAAGGTGGCCTCGATATCAATTCTTCCTCGCTTGTCTCTCTTTTAAGGGCGTCGATAAAGCTGAGCCGATATGCCTTGTTTTTGCAGCTGTTGCACCTTAGCTCTAGCCTCGCTCGCCGTGGGGAAGGAAGCCAATTGGATGCGAGTGCCGTCGGGTAAGCGACGAACAAAAGCATTTGCTGCCACTTTACGCGCTTGAGTTAGGGAGCGGGAGCCATTGTAATCCATCACGACTAAGTAGCGATTTTCTCCAGCTCTTGCGGGGCGAGCCGCAGCTTGGCGAGTTGCGGGAGTGGGTGTCGTTGTGGGTAGGGGTAAGCTTTCCGACTGAACTGGCTGCGGTAAAAGAGTGCGGGACAAATCCAAAGGAACGTTACCGGGTGCGGGACTGGGAATCCCAGCTGGGGTATTGACGGGAATCTGAGGACGGGGCGCCGGTGTTGGGATGGCGGCGACTCTAGGTTGTACGGTGCTGAGCGATCGCAAAGTCAATTCGCCAAATTCCTCAGCAGCTAAATTGGGCGAAGTGGGAATCGCTTTAGCTACAGATGCATTCCCACCAGCAGCGGCAGTTTTTGGCGTATTTTCAGCTACTTTAGGCTTTTGGGGTTCAAACAATCGATTGAGGTGACTAACGCTAGCTGGATTCATCACCACATAGCCCAAAGTTGCACTTGCCAGCAATAACAATAGCATCGAGCCAATACCCAAGGGGCTGAGCAGTCCATCAGACTCCGGTTCTCTTTGTTCGCGGGTGAAAGGGTTTTCTGCTTCTGCTGTCAGATTTTTCAGTAGCGCTTCCGATGATTGAAGATAATCATCTGGCTGGATAAAGGTAGCAGCAGGTGTTTGCCCTTGAGTGTAGTTTGTTTCCACCGCATCGCCTCGAGGAGTTTCGACGTTGTTTGCGATCGCTGCTGGGATATTCCCTCCCTCCCCCATTTCTTCGGGGCCCACCCCAGTCGGGTTATTGCCAGCCCCAGATGCCCCATTTCGGGCCTCAGAAGTTCTGCCCCCCGTTGCTTTCACCGAGATCAGATCCAAAGATTTATCCACCTTGGGACGGCTTGACCCATTGGTCACGAGCATCTTTTTCCCAGGTTGCTGACGGCGGAAGCGGGTTAATTCTTCCTCCAAATGTACGTCCAAGTTGCCCAAAACCGCTTGTAAAGTCGGGTCTAGCCCTGGACTTGGGGATGATTGAGGCGAAGATTCAACAGAAGAAAGTTGGCTCATAGCGAATGCTGTCTCCTACCAATTGCTTGTTGCGTGCAGGTACTTGGGACAATTATCCACTGGCATTTTAGATTTTAGATTTTAGATTTTAGATTTTACTCAATCGCCACCAGCCTCCGGAACCGGCAAATCAACCGAGCGGCTCTCTTTGCAAGAGAGCTTCCCTAGCTAGTTGACATTATATTCTCTTTGTGCATTCAAACTTTATGCGGATCGGTTTGGTTTGGTAGTGACAGCGATCGTTGCTTAGAGCTTTACCCTTGACTCATGCTGTATCTGACTTTAGATAGATTCAGCCTTGACTCGCCCCATATCTATCTTCAGCTAGATTAAAGTTTTAAATTTATAGTTAATTGATATAATCCCGTATCTGCTGTTACAAGCTTGTTTCCTGTTTACCTTGATCCCGGACAAGTTTTAGTTGAAATCAATAGGGTTATTCCCATAAATTGTATCGGTTTCTTAACACAAAACTGAAGAAATCATAAAATTCATATTTTATTCGGGATCGCTAGAACCCAGTCTGGGCAAGGATTCCTCACCATTGAGGCGCGCTGAGCCATTTGAGATAAATAAAGGTGAAGAGAAACAGTTATTGACCAAGAGTAAGTCCCAAAAAGGTAGAGAGCTTTTATGAACCTGCATCCCATCGCTTCAGCTTGTCGGTCTTGTCGGTACTACACGCCGGAAGGAAGGCGCGGCGGTAACTGCCAGCAGCTGGGCGTACCCGTTAGAGGCGGTTGGCAAGCTTGTTCCCTGGCGATCCCAGCGTTTGCCCCTTCTGGGGAAAATCTCGAAAAGATGCTGATCTGGCAAAAAGAGATATTCATGTTACGGGAGGTGGTGTCATTAGAGGATGCATCAGAAACGGCTCGGCAGGACGCGCCAGAGCCAAAGAGTGCTGCGATGGTAGAAAAGCAGCAAGAAGCGCTGCCAGTGTAGCCGCACTGGCCTAAAATGCGCTCTCGTAAGGGTTTGGTATTGATTAAACTTGTTTTGACAAACGAAGCTTGAGAAAAATCGATCAATTCCAGAATTTAATTTGACGGCAAAAGAAATGCCTGCACCTTACCATCCTTAGATAAAACCAAGATAATCGTGGTATTGCGTCCGCCCTGGATCGGAGACACAAAAGGTTCTCCGGCTAAAGGCATCTCGGTGCGATCCAGGTAGATTTCTGCGGTTTGTCCTCGGGGAATTACATTTTTAATCGACCCGTCGGGATTGAGCGACAAAGTGTATTCGATATCTTGGGTCAAAGTGGAAGGAGGTTGCCATCGTTGCTGGAAATAGCGTCTCACCTCAGCGACTTGGGGGATTGGGTCAAAGACGGCGCTGGTGGTGTCTGGACTTGTTGCCGGACTTGGTTTCGCCTCTGGCTGAGGAGTTGGACTAGATCTCAATGCAGCGACTGAAGCATCTGGAGTAGTCGGGCTGGGGGTGGGCGTAGGAATTATAGCTGGAGCCGCCGCCATCGGGGTAGGAATGGCAGGAGGAGATGCGAACTCTGGGGTCGGAAGTGCGGGACGAGGGGCGATCGCAGGCGTAGGAATTGGAGTAGGAGTGACAAACCTGGGTGTGGGGATCGCTGCCGGAGCCTGAACGATTGGTGCTGGTATTGCCCCAGGAACCCTAGCAGGAGCAGGAGCGGCTTTGGGAGTCACATCTGGTCTGGGGAAAAATGTCGGATTGGGAGTCGGCGAGGAACGAACCGTCCGGGGTGCGGGACTCCTCGCCGCGCGATTTGGGCGCTGTGTAGGTGGTTCGGGGGGAGTCGTCATGGCCTGACCGGGGGAGGGGCGCGATCCGCCTCTGCCTGCATCGTTTTGCACCAGCGGCGGCTGAGTTGGAACCGGAGTTGGAGGAGTCGTTGGGCGTCGGGCATCAAACTGCAACCCAGGTACTTTGTATGACGAATTAGGCGAGGTTGGAGCTGCGGGCGATCGCGAAGAAGGCAAAGACGGCACATTAGGACTCGATGGTACTCCAGTCCTGACTGGAGGCGAGCCAATCGCCGGACTAGGCGTCACCCCAGTTGCCACAGGAGGCGACCCAATCGCCGGATTAGGCGTCATCCCAGTCCCCACAGGAGGCAAGCCAATCGCCGGACTAGGCGTCATCCCAGTCCCCACAGGAGGCAAGCCAATCGCCGGACTAGGCGTCACCCCAGTTCCCACAGGAGGCGATGCATTGGGACTAGGCGATACCCCAGCTCCCAAGGTTGGAGTTGGCAAAATTGGCGAAGAAGACAGGGGTGGGGTTGGCACTACCAGCGTCGGACTCGGTGAGGGGATACCGGCAACAATTGGTTGCTCGGTCGGGGTAGGATTTGGGCTTACCGGGGGTGCATCTGCGGTTTGAATCGACGTATTTCTGTTGAGCAATTGCACCCCCGCTGCGGTTGCTCCCGCTACAAACACAAGCCCCGCAGCCGCTTTTGCCCAAACCGGGGTATTTTTTAGCTTGGTCGCAAAACCTGTTTTCTTTCCCCCCTTGAAGTTAGGCAATACCACCAAATCATCTGCATATTGCTCAAAAGCCGTCGCGAGGTCAAATAATTGCAGCGTAGTCAGGCGCACCACCCCCCCTGACTCAGGCGTCGCTAGGGAACCGAGATAAAGGTTATGCGCCAGCATTCCATCGGGTTGCAGGTAAATATTACCTGCAAGCCCAGGCAGCGGGGTAGGTGGTAACGCTGGCGGCGCTGCCTCGCCTGACTCAACTTCTGGGGTTACCTCTGGACTTGTGCCGGGGACAGTAGTCTCGTCACTAGTTGTATCCAATAGCAAATTTGCCGATGGGGCTTCTGGGTGCAACTCACTAGGGATGTCGGTAGGGGTGGGGGATTGACCGAGCAAGTCCTGCACGTAAGTTTCCACAGCTTCCCGCAGCGCTTCTAACTGGGTTTTGTCGCCCTTGAGAGTCAGCCGTTTTTCCTCAGGTAATCGGGGATCGTCAAGACTCAGCTGGAACTGTAGCTGCCCGATGGCTGGACGACCGATCCAGCGCGACAGGGGCGAACCAGCAGCGGTAATTTCCAGGGTACAAGTGGGCGGCGTGTAGCGGCGCAAAATTGAGTTGGATGAGGACATAAGACTGGGTAATGGGTAATGGGTAATGGGTAATGGGTAATTGGTAATAGAAGACGGTTAAACCAATTACCAATGACCAATTAGCGAGTGACAAAATTACTTTTTAGTTTTTCCCAGCAGTGCTAGCCAAAGACGCCGATGACCGCCAGCGCTGCTGTAGAACAGTAAATCGATCATGAGTTTGAGCGCCAAGTGGGTGAGGGCGTCGGGGGATAGGTTTTCTGCTTCTTCCATGCGATCGCCGTACTTGTTGCTAAAGGCGTCGAGGTAATCTCCTAAAAGCGCGGCTTGATGGGGAGGGCGGTTTTGCTCGCTCATCTGTTCGAGCAGGGCGACGGCGCGACGGATCAGTTCTTGATGTTGTTTGGCTAGGTGGCAGATAATTAAAACCAGACTGCGCGCTTCTTCTACATCGAGCTTTTTACGCCCTCCCTCACCTTTGCGTAAAGGATTCGACGATCGCAAACGCCACACGTTAACCCGGTCTTTGATTTGCGACTCCAGATTCAACTGGGCTGCGGCGTTGAGGATGGCGTCGGAGCCAATTCCCGTCAGTGTTTCTAAGGCAAGCAAAACTAAATCCAGCTGGGCTTTAATGTTGTCCAACTGCACTGGGTCTGGTAAAGCAGTTAGGTTGAACTGCTCCCAGTTGATGGTTGGGGTGGGAAACTGAGCTTGTGAGCGCATATCTTCAGAATATAAACAAACGATCGATCGCGATCTTTCCGTTACAGTTTTGGCAACAGGCATTGGGAAAGCGTAAAGCGTCTTGCTTGCGCTGTCCAATTGTAAGTTGAGAATTAATGCATCTTTCTAAAGGTAGATTTCAAGTGAGTTGAGCGATCGCATGTAGTCTGAATCTGCTAGGGTGTGTTTTCGCCTTAGAATCTTAAAATACTGCGAAGCCTGACCTCCTGCTGAGTCAGTTCTACAATACACCCTCGCTGAATAACTATGGCTACCGGCTATCTCGCTCTCGTACTGCACGCCCATCTCCCGTTTGTCCGGCACCCTGAAAGCGACTACGTTCTAGAAGAGGAGTGGCTTTATGAAGCCATTACAGAAACCTATATTCCCTTGCTATTAGTATTTGAAGGTTTAAGGCGGGATGGCATAGATTTCAAAATTACGATGAGCATGACGCCGCCGTTGGTGTCGATGCTACGCGACCCTTTACTACAAGAGCGTTACGAAAAACACTTAGCCAAACTGAGACAATTGGCTGATTTGGAAATTCAGCGCAACCATTTTAACGGTCACCTGCGCTACCTGGCGGAACATTACGCCAAAGAGTTTGACACGACTAGAGAAACTTGGGATCGCTACAATGGCGACCTAGTTTCGGCTTTCAAGCAATTCTTAGATACGAATAACCTGGAAATCATCACTTGCGGGGCGACTCACGGCTACCTACCGCTGATGAAAATGTACCCCGAAGCCGTATGGGCGCAAATTCAAGTCGCCTGCGAACACTACGAGCAAAATTTCGGGCGTCCTCCCAAGGGCATTTGGCTGCCGGAATGCGCTTATTATAATGGCCTAGAGCGGATGCTTGCCGATGCCGGGTTGCGCTACATGCTAATTGACGGACATGGGCTGCTTTATGGGCGTCCCCGCCCTCGATTTGGCACTTATACCCCCGTTTTTACCGAAAGCGGCATTGCTGCTTACGGTCGCGACCACGAGTCGGCGCACCAAGTTTGGTCTACTCAACTCGGCTATCCGGGCGATCCGGTCTATCGAGAATTTTATAAGGATTTGGGCTGGGAAGCGGAATACGAATATATTAAGCCCTACATCATGCCGAACGGGCAACGCAAAAATATCGGTATTAAGTATCACAAGATTACTGGGCGCGGCATCGGCTTAAGCGAGAAACAATTATACGACCCTTACTGGGCAAAGGAAAAGGCAGCGGAACATGCTGGCAATTTTATGTATAATCGCGAACGCCAAGTCGAGCATCTTTACAGCGCGATGCAGCAATCTCCGATTGTTGTCTCGCCTTACGACGCGGAATTGTTCGGTCATTGGTGGTATGAAGGGCCGATGTTTTTAGATTTTTTGATCCGCAAGTCTTGGCACGATCAAAAAACTTATAATTTGACCCATTTAGCAGATTATTTGCGTTATCACCCGAAGCAACAAGTGTGCCGTCTGGCTCAATCTAGTTGGGGTTATAAAGGCTTCCACGAGTTTTGGCTCAATGAAACCAATTCTTGGATTTATCCCCACTTGCACAAAGGGGCAGAAAGAATGATTGAATTGGCAAAGCGGGAACCAGCGGATGAATTAGAATTTCGAGCGCTCAATCAAGCGGCGCGAGAATTGTTGCTGGCGCAATCTTCTGACTGGGCGTTTATTATGCGGACGGGGACGATGGTACCTTATGCCAAGAAACGGACGCGATCGCATTTAATGCGCTTTACTAAACTCTACGACGATCTCAATGCTGGCAAGGTTGACAGCGGCTGGCTGCAAAAAGTCGAAGCGATCGATAATATTTTCCCCCAAATTAACTATCGCGTCTATCGACCGCTGTGAAACTAAAGTAGAGACGTTACATGTAACGTCTCTACTTTGAATTAATGCAATTTATTCAGGATTTATACTCAATCCGCTGCTATCACCCTTTTTATCGCTAACGACTGAAGTCGCGGCTACACAAACCAAGACCGCCTGCGCGGTCTATAAGAAAGCAGAGTAAGATCGATCGTGGAAACAGCGCAAAAAACAAACCTCCTCATCCGGTAGGGATAAGGAGAAACAGAAAAAGAAGTCTGAGTAACCTGCTTACCTTGCGATCGCGTTCCTTTTTCTGGGTCTACATTGCTATCGTATTTTTTGAGGACACGCCAAGAAACCGGGTTTCTCTGAAAAATCACTTTACGGAGAAACCCGGTTTCTAAGTCACCAAGGACTCCCCACAACTGTAAATGCTGCCCAATAATAAGGATGGGATAAGTTTTGGTTCTGATTTTTTGCTAAGTTTGGCGGTAATGCTATCCTGCCATTATCACTTTGCAAGTGACCGTTTTCTATGCGAAGTTGCCGAGTTATCATTGCTATTTGGGCTTTTTGCAGTGCTTGGGATTTAATGGGCGCGGTTTGCAAATGATGATAAAATTCTGTCATTAATGCTAAAGTTCCGGCGTCGGAAACGTACCACAAACTCGCTACTGCCGATTTAACTCCCGCTTGCACTGCTAACCCGGCAAAGCCTAATTCTGCTTGTTCATTTCCGATGGCAGTTTTACACGCACTCAGTACTAAAAGATCTACTGGTGGGTTGTTTAAACGCAATTGTCCTATCTTATCTAGGGTTAGTTTATTATCCCAAAATTGGATATAGGAATCCCTGGGTGTTCCTGGTAAAAAGTCCGCGTGAGTTGCCAGGTGGACAATTTTAAACGGTTGCTGTTGGCGTTGAATTCGCAAATTATCCTCGGTAAATTCATGGTTGAGGAATAATCTACCGTGCCAGATATTTTGCGCGATCGCAGATAATTCCACCGGCACTGCTGGTAAGGGATCTTGTTCTTTAAATTCCGACGCACCCATCGCCAAAACTGGGGAATTATGCAGATTGGTATAAATTGTATCTGTGAGTTTAAAAGCCGGAATGCGCGAAATGCTATACTTTTGGATCAAAAACTTTTGCCCGTCGTGCAATGCGCCTAAAGGTAGCGATCGCAATCCCGCACCCATGCAAAAGATTAACGTATCTATCCCTTGCTTTTGCAATTCTGATTCCACAGGTGCGATTATCCATTGATAAAGTTGCTGTGCGGGTGGCAAATAGCTGCTGGCGTCCTCCAGGGTGGCGGCAGATACGGTGAGGCTAAATTCTCTCGCTTGTGCGAGTAAAGCTTGACGATTTGCTGCTTCAACTCGCTTGTGAATCGGTGGCTTTCCAGGTGCAATCAATACGAGTTCTAGTTGTTGCCCAAGTGGAACTACATACAAAAGTGCAGGTCTTGTTTTAGTTTCAATTGCAATCTGGTTTAGAGTATCCGCAATATCTTTAACGGTTATCTCACGGTCGGGGAAACTGCGCCTAAAATAATCTTCAAATTGCTTTTCCCAGGTTCGCTCGATTTGCGGCACTACTGAAGTTAAATTTGGTTGCCTAAATGCAGTTTCTAATGGGGAAGGGTTAACAGTTTCTGCTGAAACAACCAACTTATTGTTGGGGATGCTTTCTATCGCTTTACCGCTAATGCTTGGAGCCAGGTACAATGCTGCCAGCAACATGCTAACTTTACTCGCTACCGATCTCATAGCGACCTCCGTTGCCTTACTATAAACCTATGGTAAGCGATGGGAAACTATACGCGCTCTTTCTAAGGTGACACTTTGGGGTGAGTTGTTATAATATATGTTTAAAATAGATTCACAAAATCTTGGTAGGCGGTTTTAATGAATAATTTTAACGAACTAGAATGGCGTTCAGTTGCGCTTTTGCGTCTAGCCGGATATGGTTTATTGTTGCTATCTTTATTTGATTATATTAACATTTTTACTCCGCCCCGTTTTACTAACCCGGTTTGGGAATTTCAGGTGATGGGAGAAATGGTTGAAAAAATGCCGGTTCCTTTAATTGGATTTGCATTTGTATTTTTTGGCAAAGACGCTTACCGAAAAGATTTAGAAGAGATTGCCATTAAAGTTTTATCTTGGTTAGCTTTAGTTTTGGGGATTATGTTTTTATTGTTAATACCTTTGGGTGTTAATAATACTTTGCGTATTGATAACTTCAACAATTTACAACTGAACAATCAACTAAATCAAGGTTTAGCTCAACTGCAACAAGTTAACGATCGACTGAGTAGCGCTACATCAGATGCCGAGATAAATAATGCTTTAAGAAATTTTAACTTTCAAGGACGCTTACCAGAAATAAAAAATCCTCAAGAACTTAAAAATAGAGTTTTATCAGACATATCAAATGCTAAAAAGCAACTCCAGATGCAAACAGAGACTACCCGCATGAATCAGAAAATTACTCTGTTAAAAAATTCGGTTAAGTGGAATTTAGGTGCTTTGATTTCTGGGGTTTTATTTATTTACGTGTGGAAGCTGACAAATTGGGCGCGGTGAGTAATATCTATAGGACTGATGGAACGAGAATAAATATGCTAGATGGTGCCGTACTCTGCGGGAAGATCGCACCCTAAGTATAGAAACTTTGGGTAATATCAAGCCTTTAATGGGCGATTGCCCATTAAGCCAAATTTGAAAGCTGATGCTTTGTTAGGAGTCCGAAGCGCATCGGTTGTATATAGTCGATTGTGCAAAAACTGTTTTTTCCCTCCCACCTGCTCACCTGCTCACTTGCTATGCCCTTCGCAACTCACCGGACACGATATGGGTTCTCCGATGCCCGATCTTGTGAAGTCGGGGATCTGATGCTGCAAAACTGCATAAGTCGGTAGACGCCAGAAGTATATAAGGATAGGGGATCAAACCGCACTTTGGACAAGCGAGTCCACTACAGGAGGTGACAAAATTGGGAATGTTGACGTGGGGTAGAGCTTTAGCGATTATGTCTCCCAGCAGGGTAGATATGGCGTTAAAGCACGTCCCCAGCAAGAGAGGTGAAACGGTCATGGGTACGGCATCAAGATACTGGAGACTCGTGAGAATTGATGGCACGGGTGGGTGCAAAGTCGAAGCGATCGCTTCCCTGACAGCTTTTTTCCGGCAAGAATTCCCTGAAGTTGCAGGTGGGGGAGAAGTTCAGGATGCTTTGATCCAACGCCGACTGCTGGATTTGCTCAAAATTGAGGGCAATAACAGCTTGATGGCTGAAGGTTGTTTGCGTTGCTTTATTTCTAACCAAATTGAGCAAGTGTGCGTGCAACTAGAAGAGCAATTTGGCAGGGAACATGGTTTCACCCGCTACGATTTATTTTCTTTTGTTCTAGATGATGTGGATGTCGCTATACCTCACCAGCAGGGAAACTCGAGACAGGGTGCTTATAAATCCCTTGCAACTGAAATTTTGCAGACGTTTAATGTCGAACGGGGTAGTTTATCTACTTGGGCAACTCAGTTAACAAAGCACCATCAAGAACTTAATGGCTTTTTATTGGAACGCGGTGTTTATTTGATAAGCGATTGGGCAATTCTCAACGATACGACTCCTAAACAAGTGCAGCGGATTTTTTCTGAGTTTCACCACCTGACAACCGTGGAAATTCAACAAGCTTGCATTTTATTGGGAAGCTACCACTTGGTTTATCGGCGGGACAGACTTAAATTGCGTCAAACTGGTGGGGGTGGTAAATGTCAGCCGCCTACAGATAGACAACTAGAGCAAATTGCTCAATATCTGGTTGCTAAACTAGGTCAAGAACTGCGGGGTAATCTGGATTTATCGACTGAATATATCTTAACGCGACTGCAAGATATGGCAGGGAAATTGCGGCAATATCGCATTTATGTCCGCTGCGGAACGGCGCAAATAGATTCTATTGACGATCCTGAAATTCGCCGACAAGCAGAGAACAATCCTTCGCCAAAGTCGGACAGCGATCAAAGCGAAGAACAAGAAGAGTTTTTAACATTCTATCAGGCTGCGTTCCTCGAATCTTTGGATCTGTCTTTGGATAGAGTTATCAGCGATCGCGTCACGAATTTACAACGCAAAAAACCCCCAACAGATAGACAATTCCTCGAAGCTTTGCACTTATTTCACTGTCAGGGAAAAGCGATGGGCGAAATTGCCGCTAAAATTGGATTCCAAGCACAATATCAAGTAACTCGTTTGCTGAAACTCAAAGAGTTTCGCGCCGATGTCAGACAGAAAATGTTATATATGCTGCGCGATCGCATTCTCAATCAAGCTAAAATTTATGTCGATCCGGAACGCCTCCAATCTCTAGATTCTCAAGTTGAAATTGCACTTGATGAAAAAATTTCTGAAGTTATCCAAGAAGCAACCGATGAAGCCAGTAACCCCAACCGTTCTTCTAAAAGTAGATTTGCTCAGAGACTCTGCAAGCAACTTAAAAAGTTTGGATTTTAGATTTTAGATTTGAGATTTTGAAACAGCAAGGAGCCAAGCCATGACGTCTTATTCAAATAATTTAGCCGCACTCGATTGGGATTTTGAAGCTTTTCCCGTCGAAGCGATCGCTCTCGAACCCGCTCACATCCAACGCGCGATCCAAATTAGCAGTTCCATTCCCAATGAATCCCAACAATGGCAAACTTATCTCAACGCCTTGGCTCTGTTTGGTTTTGAACAATGGTTAAACGAACGGGCATCAGATGTTGCTTTAGAATCAGAAAATTCTACGGTTTTGCAACCTCAATATGCCAATGTCTTTCAAGCCGTTGCTAATTTAACAGTCGGGTCGTTTAAACTTTGTTTAATCGCGACTGGAAGCTTAACCGATGAGTCAGTTATTATACCACAACCTGTCATCGATTTACCAGAATTTGCGGCGCATTTTTACGTATTAATTGAGATTCAGGAAGAATGGGAACAAGCAAAGATTAGAGGATTTTTGCGACGCGATCGCTTAACTTCCAAGCGCGATTCTTTGAATTTAGAACCAAATCAAGATTGGACATATAGCGTGCCTTTGGCTTGGTTTGAAAGCGAGGTAGATCGTTTATTGCTGTACTTGCGCTGTTTAGAACCGGGTGCGATTTTATTGCCGGAAATACCGAGCGATCGCGTTGCTGCATTATCCACAGTGCAAGCGGAACTGGAAACCCTTTTACCTTTATTGCAATCGAGAGAAACAGCCTTATGGCAAGTCTTAAATTGGCAACAAGGGGCAGCAGTATTAACCAATCCCGAATTACTCGAATGGGTGTATAAACTGCAAACAGAAGAGCCAAGCGAACTGAGAAATTATTTATCAGATTTGTTAAACTTGCTCACCCAAAAAACAGTCAACGTGGCGCGTTGGTTACAAGATCAAATCGATGAATTGGCGCAAGGACTTTCATGGGTGCTAATGCCTCCTACCTTTGTTCCTGCTACCGTATCCATGCGTTCGACCCAAAGCCTTGAAGCCGTATTACCCGCAGCAGAATTTGAGGAAATTATCAAGCAACTTGCCCACACTGGCATGGAAATTCCCACAGCGGCGAGGGGAGCTTATCAAGATATCGGACTCGCGGATATGCAAGCGCGACTGTATGCTCTGACATGGCCTTTCTTATCTCCAGAAAATACTCCAGAATGGACGTTATTATTAGTATTAGGCCCTGCACCGGGTAGCGCATTACCCCACGGCATCAGACTGCGCGTCAGCGATCAGTCAGGGGTGTTAGTACAGCGAACTTTAAATAGAAATAGCATGGATACTTATCTTTATGTTCTAATAGCAGGTCGCTGGGATGAGAAGTTTTTAGCAACTATTACATTGCCCAATTCTACGGTACTGACATTGCCGCCTTTTGCGTTTCGTCCGTAATTGGCTAATTGCTAATTGCAAGCTTGCTAATGGGAGAGGAGGAATAATGTAAAATCCAATATATTGCCACAGTAGCGCTAGCTTAAGATAGGGGCGGGTTAATTTATACCAGGCGCTGATTTTCACGCCTACAGTAAAATCACTTATTAACCACCCGATAAAATATGACCAATTAGCAAGCTTGCAATTAGCAATTACCAATTATGTTCCATCTAAAAATTGACCGAATAGATCAAACTTGCAGATTTGAGTTGTCCTGGGGAAGAGGACAGCAACTGGTGGAGATGTTGAACTATCCAGAGATGCTGACGAAGCTGTATAAAGATTGGCAGCAAATCTATCTTAGTTTCTATACAACCGCATTGCGCGGGCGCGTACAAGCGAGTGGAAGTCTCAACGCACCCCCGCCGCCGGTAGACTGGCACGCCAAACTGGTGCAAGCTGAAGCGAAGCTGCTTTACGAGTTCCATCATTGGCTGCGGAGTCGATATTTGTTTGAAATTCGCCAAGCGATCGCATCTGCTGCTAATAAAAAAGATCCCTCATCTTTGCCAGTAAATGTTTTCCTCACTTGCAGTCCTATAGAATTAGAACGCTTTCCTTGGGAAGCATGGGAAATTAGTACCGAATTTACCAATGCTGGCAATATCCGCTTTATTCGCACGCCGCAGAATATTCGGGTACAAGCCGATGAAGAACAGCCGGTGCGTCGCCGCAAAGCTAGAGTTTTAGCAATTTTGGGAGATGAAACCGGGTTGAATTTTCAGGCAGAACAAGAGGCGGTGAAATCGCTTTCTGGCATTGCGGAAGTTGAATTTGTCGGATGGCAAAAGGGGATTGATATTGATGAATTAAAAAGGCGAATTTGCGATGCGATCGCCGACGATAGAGGCTGGGATATCTTATTCTTTGCCGGACACAGCAACGAAACAAATATCACGGGGGGCGAATTAGCGATCGCACCCAATACATCGATGTTAATTAGCGAAATTGATCCCTATCTTACCAAAGCAAAAGAACGGGGACTGCAATTCGCCATCTTCAATTCTTGTAGCGGACTCAGCATTGCTAACGCCTTAATTGACTTGGGGTTAAGCTCTGTTGCAATTATGCGCGAACCAGTTCACAACAAAGTTGCCGAAGAATTTTTATTGCGGTTCTTGCAAAGCTTAACTGAATACAAAGACGTACAAGAATCAATGCTGGCAGCTTGTCAGTTTCTCAAACTAGAAAAAAAATTTACCTATCCTTCAGCTTATCTAATTCCATCGTTGTATTGTCACCCAGGAGCTAAATTATTTCGCCTCGAACCATTTGGTTTCAAACAACAACTGCTAAGGTGGCTGCCCACGAGACAGGAATTGCTTCTACTGGTGATGTTTATATTAATTAGCTGGCAATTGCCGGTGCAGGATTTTTTATTAGAACGGCGCGTATTAATGCAAGCAATTTACCGCGATATCACAGGTCAAATTGGTAAAAAAAAACCACCTCCCGTTTTGTTAGTCCCGATCGATCAAGACTCGATCGAGAAAGATAATATCGGCATTCCCAGACCGATGCCCCGCACTTATATAGCCCGGTTAATCGATCGGTTATCTGCTTTAAATGCCAGAGTCATCGGCATAGATTTTCTCATGGCGCGTCCGCAAAAAAATAACGACAAGCAGCTAGCCCAGTCGATCCGAAATGCAGTGCAAAAACAACCCTTTGGCACCTGGTTTACATTTGTAGAACTGCAAGACAACTCCGGACAATGGCTGCGAGTGAGAAATGAAATTGCTAGCCAAAATTGGAGTTTGCGCGGCGATATGCGCTTGGTTATGGGATACATGAAACTTGGCCCTGGGGAAATTTACGAGGCTGAAAGCTTGCCATTTTCTTATACAATAGCACTCGCTTATAAACAGAACTTTGAATCGAAACACAATCCGCTACAGCCGCAATTGAAAAGCCAAAAAGATTTTTTATCTCAGGTAAAAACCCAGAGCAAAAAACATCACAAACAAAGCTATACGAGTTTATTTTCTCCCTCGTCTCACTTGCAACCGATTACCGCTTTTTCTTATCAAATAGGGCAAAATTGGTTGCACCCGATAATGGATTTTTCCATTCCCCCCGACCAAGTTTATAACCGGATTCCCGCGTGGCAATTGTTGCGGGCGAGAGGGGATGCGCCCCAACTGCGCCACGTGGCAAAACAAGCCGCGATCGTCGTACCGGGGGGATATTTGGAGGCGGGAGTATCTAAAGAAGGCGAGGACAATTTTGCCTTACCGCGTGCGATCGCTTATTGGCGCAATCAGCCCAGATCTTTTGACAACAGCAGCATCTTTACAGGCGGGGAAGCTCATGCATACATGGTGCATCATTTCGTCACCGGGCGCTTGGTCATACCCATCCCCGATATTTGGCTCATCCCCCTAGCAGCATTATTGGGAAAAGCAGTTTTTTTGGCACTTTTGCTCCCAAATTCCCGTCGCCAGATCCGGAAAAGTGTTTCGCTAGGGAGGGGGGAAATAGGGAAGATAATTGTGCTGGGAATCGCTACCGCCGGCTATGGAGTGGTGAGTTTGCAACTTTATATCTCTAGCGCCATCTTATTCCCTTGGCTTTTACCTTCAGCAATAGTTTGGAGTTATGCGCTACCGGCGCTAATTAGGAGAAAGAATTATGGATAGATTGGATTGGGTGCGCTGGAAGAGAAACCCGATTTTTTTGGTTTTACTTGTTACAGTGAGTGCGATCGCTACTGGATGGCATTTACTATTTGAATCTGCCAGCGCCCAAAACCAACCTCTGGTGCAGCAGTCCCTCACCAAACAGAGTCGCAGACCGCCTCGCGACCCAAGAGGTCCCGGCATTCCTGGGGGCGGACAAGCGCGTCCGCAACAGCCTCCGATGCCCAGACAGGGGGTTCCTGGCGGCGGCAACTTGTACGATGATATTTTGAACAAGTTAAGGGAACAGAACCGCATCGGAGTGCGCGGGGGCAATCTTTGCGCGATCGCACCCCCTGCACGTTTGACAGGTAGCGGTAACGCCATCTGGCACGATCGTCCTTTGTTTATCTGGCAAGGTGCGGCAGTGCGAATTGAGTTGCTTGACAGTATTACCCAGGAAGTGTTATGGAGTAAAAACCTTACACCTAGCGATACAACGGCGGCTTATGACCGAGAACCCCTGCAAGCTTCTCGGCGATACGAATGGCGCTTGTATCGGTCCTTGCGAGATCCAGAGGTAATATTGTTTAGGATTTTGCCGCAACAAGAGCGCGATCGCATCACCACCCAATTAAATCAAATCCAAGTTACTGGCGCTACTGCCGAACAAATTGCTTTACAACGGGCTAATTACTTCGCTGAAAACCTTCTTTGGGCTGATGCTTTGCAAGAGATTTATTCCGTGCAAAATCCTTCGGAGCAACTCACTAAACTAAGTCAAGAAATTACCAATTACATTTGTCGGTAATTGGTAATTGGTAATTGGTAATTGGTAATTGGTAATTGGGCATCCGGCGTTGGGACACGGCATCAACAGACTTTGTGACATACGTCAAACAGTTTGCACGCCGTGTCCCTACGAGCAAACATTCCCACACCCAGATCGATCTTGT
>DNGJ01000176.1:37402-39448 GCA_003486305.1 Cyanobacteria bacterium UBA11371 | reverse complement strand
AAAATAGGCGATGCAATTCTGACGCCGCAAAAAGTAAGCGCGAGCGAAATATGTTTAAATTTATCTTTACTATCAACAGAAGAAGTTGATTCCCTCCGTGCAGGCATCCAAAGCTTACAAGTTTTGCATTCAATACCAAAGCATTCACCACTTGAGCCAGATAGAGCTATGGGATCAAATGTAATGCCGTTTGTGTTATGCCCAACTGTTGTAGGAGAAGTAGAAATAATAGATATATGGAGTAATGAAGATGATTTGTATTCGGCAGAAGTAAGAGTGCAAGTCGATTTAACTGTTGGTAAATCGCAGCGCGTATTAATGTTTTTAAATCAAGTATCATCAAATAATCCAACTGCTTATATTTTTATGGCTAAATCTCGTCGAGGAAATACAGATAAAGTTACGTTTCCAATTTTAAATGTAGAACCAGGAGAGTATTTGGTAAGGGTGCAGATCGACGGTGCTGAAAGTCCGCTTGTTGTGGATATGAATGCACAGAGCGAAACGTGCGATCGCTATGTCGCCCCCACCCTCGTATTCGGATGATTGAATGTGCGTCAGCATCACCCCTGGTCTAATATCATGTCCTTATAGCGGATTGCTTTCCGCATGAGGTACACCTTCGACAGCAGTGTGCGGGCAGCGTTAACGCTGCCGCTACACAAACGAAGCGATAACGCTTTACCTAGACGAGCTTGCAATCCGCTGTAAGCATCGGCATCGCACGGGGGGCGGGTTTAATGAGATATCTCGTGGTTCTACTTAATTGTTGGTAAAACCCGCCCCTACGACGCGATTAACTGTATAAGTCCGATGCATAAGGACACGATATAACACCATTTTCCCGTCTTGATGCTACAGAGACGATCCCCCCTAACCCCCCTTAATAAGGGGGGACGGGACTGCCGGTTGGGGGGATCTATAACACCCCAACCAAAAATTCAGCCGCAGTTGCAGGCGCGCGCTGTCCTTGTGCATTCACCCACCACCCTCGCGCAGTTTGCGGCGATCGCCACAATTCCAAATGCTCCACCCCCGGATCGGCATAAAAACTCTCTTCCCCACTCCCCAGCAACGCCGAACTCCAGTGGGTAAATTCATCGTGGCTGACTCGATAAATCGGAAAATCCCCAAATAACGGCACTCCCCAGCCATCTAAGGCGATAAATGCTTTTACCTTACCTCCCATCCGCTGCCATGCTTTTGCGGCTGCGATCGCTCCCACTACCCCCGCACTAAAGCTGATGAATACCAATCGAATTGGTAATTGGTAATTGGTAATTGGTAATTGGTAATCAGTTTTACCATCGCCACGCAAGCGATCGCCAACAAACTGCAAGATATGCCACCCTGAGTAAGCTGGGTAATCTTTAGTTGGAAAAATAAGTATATCTGCGGGTTGACAAAATTTGCTCAATTCTAATCCTGCCACAAAGCTTTCGGTCAACTCTGGCGGGTGAATGCCAGGACAAATAATTACCTTCACGTTAAATTACCGCTGCAACAATTATTAACCTATCCCCCCGGTGGGGATGCTAACCTATTAATTAGAGGGTTGCTTTGGACAATCCCCTAACCCCACTCGGATATTTTCACTTTAGGCGAGGAATGCCACGTGGTTGCTACCCCAGAAAAACTGCAACATACCCATCACCATCATCAGGCGGACTCCCAAGATCGAGTTGCCGTGTTGCTCATGGGTTACGGTGAAGTCGAAAGTTACGAAGACTTCGCCAACTATAACGAACAGGCACTGCATCTACTCACCGCTAAGTTTGCACCCGTGCCCACCTGGATTTATCCCCCTTTAGCCAGAATTTTGGCAATGTTTGACTTGCACGAGTGGGGGCATCAGCACGGCAATTTCATTTCACCCCACAATGCAATTTTTGAACAGCAACGGGCTGGTATAGAAAAGAATCTGCAAGAAAAATGGGGCGAGCGGGTTCAAGTTTTCAAAGCGTTTAACTTCTGCGCCCCCTTTCTACCCAAACAAGTTTTAGCTGAAATTAAATCCCAAGGATTTGACAAACTGCTGATTTATCC
>DNGJ01000176.1:9287-37091 GCA_003486305.1 Cyanobacteria bacterium UBA11371 | reverse complement strand
ACATTGGGTGAAAGGACAGCGCTACATTCCTTCTTTCTATAACGAACCAGATTACATCGATTTAATGGCTCGTCTCGTAGAAGAAAAAATCTCTGCCGAATTAGCCCAAGCTTACCTTCCTTCTCAAATTGGCATCGTGTTAATGAATCACGGTTGTCCCCACAAAGCGAAGGGTTTTACTTCTGGAATTACTGAAAGTCAGGCGATGTATGAGTTGGTACGAGAAAAGCTAATTCATCGCTATCCACTCATCTCCATCGGTTGGCTAAATCACGATACGCCTTTGATTGAATGGACGCAACCAGATGTCAACCAAGCTGCTAGCAATTTAATCGAATTGGGTGCAAAAGCAATTCTGTTTATGCCGATTGGTTTTGCAACTGAAAATCACGAAACTTTGCTGGATGTCCACCACATTATTCATGCTTTGGATCGGAAACATTCAGAGATAAGCTACGTGCAAATGCCCTGCGTCAACGACCATCCAGATTTCTTAAAGATGGCTGCCCAATGGGCAAATCCCCAAATTGAAGCGCTGTTAGGCGAGGAATCTCTAGCAGTTAATCCCCATCTCGCAGCACACACGCATCATCATCATCATCACTAATGGGTAATGGGTAATTGGTAATGGGTAATTGGTAATGGATAATATGATGTCCGTTAGCAATGGAAGGCCAAGTGTTTTTGACGGGAGTAGGGGCGGGTAATACCTGCCCCGAAGAGTGGAACCACGAGATATTTCGTTAAAGTAGCCCCGACGTGCAGCTACCGATGCAACCAGGCATTTTACCGATTACCAATTACCAATTACCCATTACCCATTACCCATTACCTATCCTCTAAGTTTTCGGGTGTTTTCCACCAAACTTTGAGCAAATTGATCGAAGCGTTGCGCGAGTTTTTCATCTAACAGTTTGCCTTCTGCACCAAAGGCTTTCCACGCTTGTCCGACGGCTATTTGTTCGGGAATTACCCACCCATGTACCCATCTCATTATTATCCGCAAATCGTTGAGGGCGTTGTTGTTCGATTGCCCGCCCAATACGCTAATTAAACCCGCAACTTTGCCGGATAAATGCTCGAAACTCATCAAATCTAAGGCATTTTTTAACACGCCGCTGACGCTACCGTGATACTCTGGCGTTGCTAAAATTATCCCGTCTGCTTGTTTCACTGCTTGGCGCATTTTTTCCACATCTGGGTAGTCTGGATACTCTTCTCCCCCATCGCAAAATGGTAGGTTCATTTTCCGCAGGTCGAGAATTTCTACTTCTGCCCCTAAAGCTTGTACTCGTTGCACCGCTTGCATTAATGCCTGGTAGCTATTTGAGTCGGGGCGCAAACTACCGGCAATTGCTACTATTTTGACCATATTGCCCTGTTGGAGTTGTCTTTACTAAACGCTTGCATTTAAGGGCGGGTTTATGGAGATTATTGGTCTACACCATAGATCTTCGGTGAAACCCGCCCCTACCACTTAATCGGTTACTTCGAGGTATTACCTCTACTCGCGGGTCGATTAGGGGAATTAAAACGAAGTCATTACGACTACATTTAAGATAGCAAAGAAAATTAACAGATGTCAACGAGAGATGAATGGGGAGAAGGAGACTTCGCGGGATGACACTGTCAGGACTTACGCAAAGAAACCGGGCTTGTATAAAAAATCGTCGATTTGTCAACTAGAGATCGAAGGAAGAAACCCGGTTTCTGCGTTAACTTTGCCCTCTAATACCAAATCCGCTTCCATCACCCCCGTGCCAGCCGAACGACTCGCATTCGCGGCTATACAAACAAAGACCGCCTGCGCGGTCTATAAAATAAAGAGCGGGTTGTATTTAGTGCTGGACGGGGGTGGGTAGTCGTAGAAACGTGCGCCCCAACACCCAGGCACATAGCAATCCAAAGATACTAAGCAGAATGAATCCCGGAGCATAGCTTTGGGTCAGTTCCCGAAACATCCCTAACTCTAGTGGCGGGAAGAAGCCTCCCAGTCCGCCTGCGGCTCCTACTAAACCTGTGACGGTACCAACTTGTTGCGGGAAATACTGGGGTACTAATTTAAACACTCCGCCGTTGCCCAAACCGAATAGAATCGAGCAACCCAATGCGCCAACGGTGAAGGGGACGATGAACGGGAAAGACATCAACCAGCCGATGGCAAACATGCCCAAAAAGACATACAGCAGCAGAATTTGTCCGCCAATGCGATCGCTCAACCAACCACCGACAGGACGACACAGGGTAGCCAAAATCACAAAAAAGGCAGTGCGCGCCCCCGCATCCGCCGGAGTCAAGGCGAACATCTCCTGAAGCAGCGTTGGTAAATAGATACTCAACGCCACAAACCCGCCAAAGGTAAGCCCGTAGAATAGACTGAGTGCCCAAGTCAGTTTTTCGGTTTGCAATACGCTCAAACATTCTGCAAAAGTTTTCGGTCTGACCTTGACTGGGGGATTCTGGGCACTTATTGCAAAGACAATCCCCCAAGTCAGAGAAGCAATACCAAAAATCAGAAATGTAGCCGGAATCCCGATCCAACTACCAAGAACTGGTCCGCCGAAGACGGCGATGGATTGTCCGATATTTCCCGCCCCATAAATTCCACAGGCTATACCTTGGCGTTGTGGGGGATACCAGCGCGAGACAAAAGCGACCCCAATCGCGAAAGAACTGCCTAATATTCCCAGGAAAAAGCCCCAGAACAGCAAGCTGGTATAGGAATGATTAACAGCTAATGCTACTGTTGGCAGGATGCCGAAGCCTAAGAGTAAGCTAAATACCCGCCTTGCGCCAAAGCGATCCGTCAAGATACCTGCTGGGATTCGTCCCAATGCACCCAGCAAGACGGGAATCGCTATCATCAAACTCGATTGAGCAACAGATAGTCCTAATTCTTTTTTCAGCAACGGTGCTAGACCTGCGATTAGCCCCCAATTGGCGAAAGCGATCGCAAACGCAGCAGTTGCCAGAAATAAGCTCTTTGGGGCTGTTGGGTGTCCGTTTTCAGATTGGTGATAACCGTTCATGGTAACAATGCTCCTTAAGAATGCTCTCCGATTCCGCTAGCTGAACGTTGATTCCACACCACTACTTGTGGGGGGCGCCAAACGTATTGCAAAGGCACAGATAAGAAGTGAACTAGGCGGGTAAAAGGGAGGAGTAAAACTAAACAGAATGCCCCCACAATGTGGACTTTCACCATGATTGGAAGCGTAGCGATCGAGGAAAGATCGGGATTGAGGAGGAAGAGCGATCGCAAATAAGGCGCTGCTGAGGTGGCATACCAGGAGGAACCCCAGCGATAAAAGATCGCCGTCCATACCCCCGCAACTACTTGTACTAGCAAGGCTAAAAGCAAGATCAAATCCATTGGTGAAGTTACGACTCGAATTCGAGCTTGGGAAATGCGGCGGAAAATCAGGACAAGAATGCCCCAAAGACTGAGAAAACCCATCGCCAGCCCGGTCGATTCCAGAACGTATAATCGCCAGGGGACACCATTCCAAGCTAGGAGCGATCGCGGCATCAGAAAACCGATTATATGTGCGCTGAGAACCGCGAGAATGCCGTAGTGCCAAGAAACCGAACCCCAAAACAGTTGTTTGCTTTCTAGAAACTGAGACGACAGACTCGAATAGGTAAAGCGATAGTTGAAATAGCGCAGACAGGTGACGATGATGGCGATGGCGATCGCCATGTAGGGAAAGATCGCGAACAATAACGTATTGATGGTCATAAAAACTCCTCAAAATCGAGAAATTAGAAACCGGGTTTCTTAGCTAAATCTCGGCGAGCGGACAGAGATTGCAGCGGTTTTCAATCCTTTTGACGACGCCGTAGGGGCACGGCATAGATAAGATTTATTGCTCACCAAAAGACTTTTGATGCCGTGCCCCTACTGGGGGTTTGTATTTCACCAAGTTACAAACTGCTATATTGTAGAAACCCGCTTTCTGTGACGTTTGCAAAAAACTCAAAAGCGATCGCACTACCCCGGCATAAGGATTTTCTGCCTTGAAACCTTCAGTCATTTTTTCCAAAGCAGGCAACAAACAATCCTCAATTAATTCTTGGGCGAGTACTGCATCTGGTTCCAACTTACTCAAGAATTCCAGCATCACGGATAAATGATCGGCGAGTTCATTTGGGGGCGCAATAAACCCATGTTCCTGATATTTTTGTTGCAATTTGACGAGAAAATCAGCCCGATTAAAGTTTTCGCCAAATAAGTGAAATCCGGGATAAGGAAAACAAACAGGATTCACATCAAAGGTACTGGTGTAAATCTCTTCTAAGTGAGATATAGATGTGCTGTTGACAAAGGTTTGGAATTGGTTGATTAACTCTGCTGCTTCGGGATAATCCGTCTTCAATTGGCGATGACATTCGCTAATTTCTGCGGTTAATTCAGGCGATGGATAGGTGAAAAGTGCAGAGAAAAGCCGATGAATTTGTTGAATTTTGGTATTCATTTCTGGTAATTGGTGATTGGTAATTGGTAATTGGTGATTGGGATACCCATTACCAATTACCTTTTAGATTTAAAGTCCTCGCTCTGGGGGTGTGCGGAAGCCGATACCTGTGGAGCCTTTGTGCGTGGCTGGATCTTCCATGAGAGCGATCGCATATTCTCGGTGCATCGGCGGAATTACAAACCGATCTTGCATTGTGGGTAAAGAAGTTAGGCGGTAAATTGCTTCACATTGTTCTGCTGTTACTTTCGCTTTGCTCAAGGCTTCTTTAATTTCTGGATGCTCTAAATGCTGCATTTCCTCGGCGCGTTTGTATAAGCGAACTGCCATTAATTTGCGATAGGTTTGTTCGATTAAATCGATATTGCCTGCGGTAAACAATTTCGCCATGTATTGCATGGGAATTCGGGCGCGATCGAGCGAGCTAAAGAAATCCTCACCTTCAATGTCGTATGTGCCATTTTCTACCTTGCCTGCGATCGGTAGCAGGGGCGGCACGTAGAACAACATCGGTAGGGTACGAAATTCTGGATGCAGGGGCAGGGCTAATTCCCATTCTTTGACGAACTTGTACACGGGGGACTTTTGTGCCGCTTCAATCACCGATGGATGAACTCCGCAACGTTCTGCTTGGGCAATTACTTCTGGATCGAAGGGATTGAGAATTAGTTCTCGTTGTTTAGCCACCAGTTGCGACTCATCCACCGAGGCAATTTCGTGGATGCGATCGCCATCATATAATACCACGCCCAAGTAGCGAATCCGACCTACACAAGAGTGGAAACACGCAGGCGCTTGTCCCGTTTCCAGACGGGGATAGCACAGAATGCACTTCTCTGACTTACCCGTTTTCCAGTTGTAATAAACCTTCTTGTAAGGGCAAGCAGAAACGCAATAACGCCAGCCGCGGCAGACATTTTGGTTAACCAAAACAATGCCATCTTCACCCCGTTTGTAGAGCGCGCCCGATGGACAAGATGCAACGCAACTCGGATTGGCGCAATGGTTGCAAATTCGAGGTAAATAGAAGAAAACCAGCCGCTCAATTTCAAACAAAGTTTCTCGTTCTTGGGGAGTCAAAGCATCCAAGTTAGGGTCATTAGCGGCATAGATAGGAGAACCACCAAGGTCATCATCCCAGTTTGGCCCTGCTTGAATATCGATATCATCTCCCGTAATCAGAGAAACTGGACGTGCTGTAGGTTGATCGTCGCCTGCGGGAGCATCAATCAAATCGCCATATTTGTAAGTCCAGGGTTCGTAATAATCGTCGATGCTGGGCAGATAAGGTTGATGGAAAATATTCGCGAGTCCTTTGGCTTTGTTGGTTGCCCGCAATTCGATATCATCCCCTTCTTTCTTCCATCCTCCTTTGTATTGTTCTTGATCTTCCCATTGGGTGGGATAACCAGTTCCCGGTTTGGTTTCTACATTATTCCACCACATATATTCCGTACCCTGGCGATCGGTCCAGACGTTTTTACAAGCAACGCTGCATGTATGACAACCGATACATTTATCCAGGTGAAACATCATCGAAACTTGAGCGCGAATATCCATTGTGCTTTTCCTCTTCTTAAAATACCGATCTGACCTCTCCCCAAACCCCTCTCCTGCGAGGAGAGGGGCTTTCCGGCTCCCCTTTCCCTACAAGGGAAGGGGGTTGGGGGGTTATCTTGAGTCCCTTCGTATCGGACTTGTACAGTTAATGGTGTTGTAGGGGCGGGTTTAACCAGAAACCTTTGAGCGATAGCCAATTGTGTTGATCAACCTTGTACGGTTAATGGTGTTGTAGGGGCGGGTTTAACCAGAAACCTTTGATGCCAAGCGAATTGTGCTGATAAACCCGCCCCCCCCGCGCGATGCCGATACAAGCGGACATGATATTAGGTCTCTTAAAATTTGGGTTCGCCTTTGAGTTTCCGTACCGCTACAAACGTGTCGCGGTTAACACCCGTCGGGCCCCAGTAGTTAAAGCCATAACTGAACTGTCCGTAACCCCCCATCATCAGCACGGGTTTGAGGCGAACTCGCGTCAAGCTGTTGTGTCCCCCAGCACGGCGGTTGCCCCGCTCTGGCGACTTGGGTATTGACATGGTGCGTTCCATCACGTGATAGATGATGCAAATCCCCTGGGGAATACGGGCACTCACCACCGCTCGCGTGACGACAACACCGTGATCGTTGAATACTTCCACCCAGTCGTTATCGACAATCCCGATCGATTCTGCGTCTTTATCGTTAATCCAGAAAGGTTCAATCCCGCGAGAAAGCGTCAGCATCCGGTGGTTTTCGGAATACATCGAGTGAATGTGCCATTTCCCATGCGGGGTAAGATAGTTCAGCACTATCGTTTTATCCGATGGTTGATGACCATTTAGCATGACTAAATCATCCGCCAAGCGCACATCGGGTTTTGGCTTGTAGGTGGGTAGGTTTTCCTCAAAGGCGATGTATCCTTCATGGTCGAGGTAGAAATGCTGCCGCCCCGTCAGGGTGCGCCACGGTACTAACCTTTCCACGTTTAAGCAATAGGCAGAATAAGGACGCCCGTTGGTCATAATTCCCGTCCAGCAAGGGCTGTTGAGCAGCCGTCGGGGTTGTTGCACTAAATCGCTGAATTGATAGCGCACGCCCCGTGTAGGTTCGGCTAAATCGGTGAGGGGCAATCCTACTTTTTTCGACTCGGCTTCAAATGCTCGATAAGCGACTTCGCCATTCGTTTCTGGGGCGAAGTGAAGGATCGCATTTGCCGCTTCTACGGCATCTTTAACCGAGGGATACTTTTGTCCATTCCACTCTTGTACGGGTTGGGTTTCAACTAATTGATCGTACAAGTCGCTAGTTTCCCAATGCAGTCCGTGCAAACCCATACCGTCTTTTTTAGCAGACTGCCCAAGGGAAATAAAGCGATTGTACAAATTGACGTAATCCCGCTCGACTACGACAAAATTGGGCATGGTTTTACCGGGAATCGGTTCGCATTCTCCTTTCGTCCAGTCTTTAATTGAGGGTTGAGCAATTTCTGCTGGGGTGTCGTGTTGTAAAGGTACTGCAACCAGATCCGAAATTGGTTTTGGTAGGTGAACTTTTGCCAGTTCGCTAACTTTTTCGGCTAAAGCTTTAAAGATATCCCAATCACTCTTAGATTCCCACGCAGGCGCAACGGCGGCGGTGAGGGGGTGAATGTAGGAGTGCATATCGGTGCTGTTGAGGTCGTTCTTTTCGTACCAGGTGGCGGTGGGGAGAACGACATCGGAGTAAAGCGCCGATGTATCCATGCGGAAGTTGATATTTACTACCAAATCCAACTTGCCAACGGGAGCTTGTTCGCGCCAGACGACGTTTTCTTCGCAGGGATTGGCTGGGAGTTCGTCTGCGATCGCATTCGTATGAGTTCCCAGATAATGCTTTAAGAAATACTCGTGTCCCTTCGCTGAGGACATCAGCGCATTCCCGCGCCAGATATACCAAACGCGAGGCCAATTTTCCGGCGCATCTGGATCTTCCACCGAGAATTTCAACTCACCACTTTGCAGTTGCTGCACAATCCATTGACGAATCTCGGCGTCGGTATTTGCTCCTGCTGCTTTGGCTGCTTCTACCAATTCCAGCGAGTTGCGGTTGAATTGGGGATAGAAAGGCAGCCATCCCATGCGTACCGCTTTAACCTGCCAATCCATTGTGTGACTGGGATCGGAACCTAATTGAGCTTCGATTAAGTTGCGATCGTAGCGCCACTGATCGGTATGAACGTAGTGGAACGATGGCGCATTTTGTAACCGAGGCGGTTTTACCCAGTCCAACGCCATCGCCAGACAAGTCCAGGAAGACATGGGAGCGAGTTTTTCTTGACCTACATAGTGGTTCAGTCCGCCGCCGTTGCGCCCCACACAACCGCACAACATTAACCCCACCATCGCGGCGCGGTAGATCAAATTATTGTGATACCAGTGGTTGATGCCTGCACCGATAATTATCGAGCATTTGCCTTCTGTGCGTTCGGCAGTGGTTGCCCACTCCCGCGCAAACTGGATTACCGTCTTGCGGTCAATTCCCGTGAATTTTTCTTGCCATGCCGGGGTGTAGGGAGCAGTTTCATCGTCGTAATCTTGGGGATAGTCTCCCGCTAACCCGCGACTGACCCCAAATTGCGCCATCAGCAGGTCGTAGATCGTGGTGACGGCTACTCTACCAGACTCGGTTTCTAGGTACTTGACGGGGACTTCTCGGTGGCAAATCTTCTCTGCCGCAAAATCCGTAAATTGAACCGGCAAATTATTATCATGATTACCTAAAAAAGTCAATAGCGGTTCAATCTCTGCCCCATCGAGGCCGTCTTTCATTTCCAGATTCCACTGTCCCTTTTGGGTTTGCCAGCGGAAGCCGATAGTTCCTTGGGGCATCCGAGGACGATTCGTATTCTTGTCAAATACCAAGTATTTCCACTCGCCGTTTTCGACGTTTTGGTATTCGGCAAGTTGCTGGGCAGCAATCATGCGTCCGGCGCGGTATGCGCCATCTTGTTCGTCCAGCACCACCAGGAACGGAGCATCGCTGTAGCGTTTGAGGTAGTTGACGAAGTATTCGGTGGGACGTTCAACGTGAAATTCTTTCAGAATTACGTGGTTAACCGCCATCCAGAAAGCACCATCTTGACCCGCGTTCACGGGAATCCACCAATCGCCGTACTTGGCAACTTGGCTGAAATCTGGCGAGAATACGACAAACTTAGCCCCCGCGTGCCTCGCCTCAGCGACAAAGTGAACATCCGGTGTGCGGGTCATGTTCAGGTTTGACCCCATTGAGACGATGAAGCGGGACTTGTACCAATCTGCGGCTTCTGCGACATCGGTTTGTTCGCCCCAGACTTCCGGCGAGGCGTTGGGTAAGTCGCTGTACCAATCGTAAAAGCTTAAATTTACGCCCCCCATTAATTGCAGGAAGCGGGAACCACCTGCATAACTCAGCATGGACATCGCGGGAATCGGGGAAAAGCCAATCACGCGATCGGGGCCGTGCTGCTTGATGGTGTGAATTGTGGATGCGGCGGTAATTTCTAGCACTTCATTCCAACTGGCGCGGCGCATTCCGCCTTTGCCTCTGGCTTGCTGGTACTGACGACGCTTGGTTTCATTTTGTACAATCGATTCCCAAGCGGCGACGGGATCTGCGTATTGGCGTTTTGCTTCGCGCCACAAGTCGATCAACACGCCGCGCATGTAGGGATACTTCACCCGAATTGGGCTGTAGATGTACCAGGAGTAGCTAATCCCGCGCTGACACCCTCTAGGTTCGCAGGGAGGGATACCCGCTTCTAGTTCGGGATAGTCGGTTTGCTGCATCTCCCAGGTAACGATGCCATCTTTGACGTAGATTGCCCAGGAACAACCACCCGTACAGTTAACGCCGTGACTGCTGCGAACTACTTTGTCATGCTGCCAGCGATTGCGGTAAAACTCTTCCCACTGGCGCAGATCGGGGTTGATGATGTCTTTAATCCAACTCATGATTTGTTTCCCTCAACTAAACGTTGACGTACACCTGTAAGGCGATCGCGCCAGGTAATCTGACTCAGCAATGCCAGCAGCAGAAATCCCCCCACACCCAGCAGAATAAATTTCCAAGTTGAAGAAAGATGGAAAGATGCAACTTCGGTGCTGCTTGTGTTTGGTGTTTCCGATTGATTGGCTGCTTTAAAGAAAGCCAGTAGATGAGCTTGTTCGGCTTCTGTCAGTTGACTGTTTTGATAAATGCTTTGCATAGTTGGGAATGGCAAGGTGGGCAATACACCTTGAAGTCCCACTTCCGTGTAGCGATCGATAACGTGGGTTAAGTTCGGTCCCAGCGTGCCGCCCTTTAAGGCTCCCACCGGATTCACCGTATGACAGGACATACAAGCGGGACCGCCATTTTGAAACCCAATCGTTCCGGCAAATAACTTTTGTCCAATATTGGCATCACCAGCAATTGATGGGGCGGTGGCTGGTGCTTCTATCTCTGGCGATGTGGCGATCGCATTCCCCGCTGCATTTTCCAGATAAACCACAATCGATTCTACCTGGTTGGGTTGCAATCCCATATTGGGCATCGGAACGCCGTTATATTGCTCAACTAACTCTTGGGCGATCGCATCTCCCGATTCAATCGCTTTCTCTGGGGCAGCAATCCAATTTACCAGCCAATTGCGATCGCGTCTTTGCGTCACCGTTTTTAGATCGGGGCCATAACTAGCGCCACTCCCATCGATCGAGTGACAAGACGCACAGGATTGTTCAAACAGCGTTTTTCCTTCTTCTACGGTAGCGGCTGTTGCGGTCGCCATACTCCCGCACCACAGGATACCGCTGGTCAATAGCATTACCAGTAACGATCTGCCCCAGCAGCGCCACCAGCGTTGCCATTGCTGAGTCAGCCGTGACATAAATTCCATAGGTTTTTCACCTTTATTTTAAGTGTTTTTACTTATTTCGCTTTGCACCCAAGAGAAAACGGCTACAGTGGCAGGCATTCCCAGCGCGGCTGCGGCTAATGCAACGACTTGTTCAATTTCTGCTTGGGAAATACCGAGAGCGATCGCTTTACGCACGTTGGCACCCACTGCCCCCTGTCGCATCCCACCGATAGCGATCGCCAGCTTAATCAGCCTGACCGTTTTGGCATCCAAAGGCCCTTCTCGACCGGCCTCGCTGAGATCCTCCCAAGCTTTTTCCAGTTTGGGATAGCGTTCAATAAACTGCTGATAGATTTCTGGGGGAGTCGGAAAATCTTCCGCGTTCATAAATCACTCCAAGTTGCAAATTATACCCTCAGAACGTATCGACCTCATCGACACGCAGATACAAACGATAAGCGAACAATTTGAGGAACTTGTGAGGAAGCGAAAACTCCCGATTAACTCTGCCTACAGAGAAAACTGACGCGCTTTTTGCTGCTGCATTTCGATCGCACGGGGAAACAGCACGTTATTTTCCTTGTGAATATGCTGGTGCATGTCTTGTTCAAACGTGGCGAGAGCATCCAGCATGGCACGATAGGTATTGCAAGCCCAATCCGGCTCTGTGAAGTCGTCGGTGAGTTGTCGCAGTTGTCCCAGGGCGATACCCGCTTCGTCATGTTCAAATTCCATCTGACGGACTGGATTTGCCAGACTACCGCAATGGAACATTGGTAGGGTATCGCTGGACTCTAGCTGTCGAATCATCGGAAACAGAATCTGTTCTTCCTTCATCAGGTGCGTTCCCAGTTCTTGGGATAGAGCCAGAAATATATCCTTAATCTGGTGCAGTCGGGGTTCTTTGTCACCATGCACAGCTGCTACTTTCGCCGTCATTCGTTCCAGACGGGGTAGCTCAGAACGCAAATAGACATGGTGAGTCTGCTCGATGTGGTCAGCAAGTTCTGTTAAGGATAGATCTGCTAGATTTACGTCTGACTCTGGTTCCCTAGCGATCGCTGTTTCCAATTGCGCTAAAAATCCTTGGGGATCTATGCCCTGCTTGCGGCAGGCTTCATCCAGGGTCTTTTTACCACCACAGCAATAGTCTAATTTAGCTTCCTCGAACAAACGTGAGAGATATGGGCGCGCGCCCACGATCGCACCAACAGTATCGTGAACTTGAAAGGTTGTCATAGCTGCCTCCTCGATTCAATTCCAGCGTAAGCGAACGACTTTTGGAATTCCTTGACTTAAGTCAAAACAAACCTTGAATAGATGATGGAGGCTGAGAAAAACTCGCTTTGCGATCGCGCCGATCAACCCTCAATATTTAACTCAAGTTGCTATTCCCATCCAATGACACTGGTAATGCGTAATGCGTAATGCGTAATGCGTAATGGAAATATTACCAATTACCGTTCGGCTGACGCCTCGACGCTCGCGCGACTCGGCTCGACGAGCGAAGCTCAGTCGAGCCGCGCTCGTCGAACGCCTCGCCGAATGTCGCTCACGGCAAAAGCCAATTACCAATTACCAATTACCAATTACCAATTACCAATTACCACTGCCACAACTATTAACTAGCAAATTGCGTTATTTACCAAAATTAAATCTAGGATAAAATACTAAAAATACGCCCATGTATAACCAATGATCGGTTATTTATTTGATGATAAATGCGCGTTTAGGATAGTTATTTATTCGCTTTTTTATGGTTAGATAATCAAACTTTTGCTCGTCAGGACTTAGGCTCTTTGGAGGTCAGAAACCGGGTTTGTTCGTAGATCTGTAGTTTCTGTCGCAACGATTTTTTATAGAAACCCGGATGGGTGCGCGTAAGTCCCGATCTTTCAGAACCGAATTCTATATAAAGCAAAGTCATTACGACTACATTGAAGCTCGCAAAGAAAATTAACAGTTGTCAAGGAGAGATTAATGGGGAGAGGAGACTTCGCGCGTATTCGCGGGGGATCGTTGGCAGTTAAACTAAAAGCTATGAGCATCCAGACCTCCGTGCTAACAGAGTTGTTGCAAGACCAGCCCCAGCTGCGTCCGCAAATGTACTTCAAGTCTTCCTTAACGGCACTCTCCCACGCGATGGAAGACCAAGTTTTAGCGGGATTAGACGAACCATTGATAATTGCTAGTTTTCAGCGAGAGCGTTTTTACCGTCAAGAAGCTCATCGGTATCGCCGCATTGCGGAACAAACTAAGCAAGTCTACGTACTGGCGGCACCGGAAACCAGCTTTACCAGTGCTTCGGGGGACTATGAAACCGTCGCCTTCTCGCCGGAGGACGAATTAAGTCACGAATGGCACTTGATTGTAATTGGACAGCAATACGCGAGTTGCTTGGTATGTCGGGAAAGGGAGGGATTCGCCACCGAGATTCAAGTGCCGTTTATCGATCCATCGCGTCGATTTGAAGGAATTTGGACGTTTGACCGACAAGTCAGTTGCAAAGCCGCAGAATTGTTATTAAAGCGGATATTAGCGTATCGACCCGAATTAGCAGCCAAAATCAAACAAGCGCGGCAATTGCTGGGAATTAACCCAGAAAATACAGATGGGGAAACTTGCCCCATGTCCTATCCTCAATGCCCGAATCCCGATCCCTTCGCCCAACGCTTGGTCACCTATCTGCAAGCAGGTCAGTATAAATTGCTCAAAGCTTATCGCTCGATTGCTGCTGCCGAACGTAAAGAGAGATTGGTAAATTCTATTACAGCTTCTATCCGCAAATCACTCAATCCCCACGAAGTGCTAAAGCAAGCGGCGCAAGAATTGGGGCAAGCGATGCAAGTATGTCGGTGTCTAATTTATCGCTGCAAGCAGACAGATGAAACCAGAACGGTACAGCACGAGTTTTTAAGTCCCGGCATTAGTTCGGTAGCGGGGGAAACTTGGCCTTTGAAAGACAATCCTTTATTCCAGGAAGTGGTGCGGCATCAGGAAAGAATCTACGTCGCAGATACCCAGCAAGATGTCAGGATTGCCAATTCACCGACGTTACAGCAATTAGTGGGTCGGTTTGGGATAGTATCTTGGTTGCTGGTGCCGGTGCTGAATCGGGGTAGATTGTTGGGGATGCTGGAATTGCACCACTGCGGATTAAAGCCGCATCGGTGGGAAGATGATGCACTGGAATTGGTGGAAGCGATCGCATCCCAAATCGGGGTAGCCTTAATCCAAGCCGAAGCCTACGCCAACTTAGAAGATTTAAACCAACAACTAGAAGCATTAGAACGCACCCGCAGCAACTTAATTGCCATCACCGGACACGAATTGCGGACGCCTTTATCAACGATACAAGTATGTTTGGAAAGTCTCGCCAGCGAGCCGGACATGTCAGCGGATTTGCGACAGGTAATGCTAAACTCCGCACTCGCAGACGCCGAAAGAATGCGTAAACTCGTGCAGGACTTCCTGACGCTGTCAAAGCTAGAAAGCGGAAGGGTAGAATGGCATCCAGAAGCCTTACAAGTCGAAGAATGCGTCGAATTAGCCATTAGCAGTACTCGCGTCCGCCACTCTAAGCAGGAATTGCCCCAAATCGAAAATGAAGTCCCATTAGAATTGCCCCTCGTGCGAGCCGATGGAGAATGGTTGGTGGAAGTTCTCACCAAACTGTTGGACAACGCTTGTAAGTTTACATCCCCCCAAGGAAAGATTACAGTGCGGGCGCGGCAAAACGGCAATCAAATGCTAGAAATCACCGTCGCCGACACGGGGCGAGGCATCGAACCAAATCGTCTGGAAACTGTATTCGAGCGATTTTATCAAGAAGAAGGCGCTCTGCGGCGAACCACCGGCGGCACCGGGTTAGGATTGGCAATTTGCCGTCAAATCGTCAACGGCTGGGGCGGACAAATTTGGGCCGAGTCCGATGGGAAAGACACCGGCAGTCAGTTTAACTTCACCATCCCCATCGTTGAAGGTAGCAGAGGCGCAGAGGAGCAGAAGGTGCAGGTGAGCTCTTGAGCAGGTGTGCAAAAGGAGAATATAGATTGACATTCTCCTTTTGCCCCATTACCCATGAGCGATTGCTAAAGAAGTGTAACAGTTCCTCACAAAGTCTTTAGACAGAGGCGATCGCAGTGATACGATGCCCTAGAAACGTTGAAAACGTTCATTGACCGTAATTTATCTCCCAATAACTCCCACGCGGGTAATCCCGAAAGTCTCTTTACGGAGGTTTTAAATGTCAGAAGAACTAAAAGGAAAAACCCCTATCTTTGGCGGCGGCACTGGCGGCTTGCTGACCAAAGCAGAGGTTGAAGAAAAATACGCCATCACCTGGACCAGCCCCAAGCAGCAGGTATTTGAAATGCCTACTGGCGGCGCGGCGATCATGAACGAAGGTGAAAACCTGCTGTACCTCGCCCGCAAAGAATACTGCATTATGTTGGGCGGTCAGCAACTGCGGGCAAAATTCAAAATCAACAACTACAAGATTTACCGGATTTTCCCCAACGGCGACGTCCAGTACATCCATCCCGCAGATGGCGTGTTCCCCGAAAAGGTGAACCAAGGCCGTCCCTACGTCGGTAAGGTTGACCGCAGCATCGGCGAAAACCCAGATCCCGCTAAAATCAAATTCAGCGGCAAGAAAACTTTCGACCCCTAATCGGTTGTAAGTGCTAAAATAGATCCAGTACCGTGGGGCACACGGGAATTCACGCTTGAGGAGTAGGTTGCGAAGCCTAGCATCATCTCAAACAAGATGAGCCCAAGAATCCGTCAGATATTTCTGCGCGGAATGTCACAATTTTTGTGTTTGGAAAAGTCCGGCACGCATAGTAAAAGTCAAGTCTCGGAGGGTTATCTCTCCGAGATTTGATGTTTGAAGCGAGAGGGGAGGGGGAGCTTCTTGTGCTCTTGTGCAGGTATGCAGATTGTAGGGGCGGGTTTTACCTATAAATTTGGAAACAAACAATTTAACCCTTCCCGCCGGTGCCCCGTGAGCTTCTTGTGCAGGGGGGAGGGGCGCAATTGGGGGAAAATTATTCATAAGAGATTGTCATACGATTCAAATAAAGATGCTGATGAAAAGCAAATCAATCCTTAGCATTAGCTTATTGAACTTAGCCATTTTAGCAGCCGGAGCAATTCCGGTTTTTTCCCAATCTAGACAGACCTTTCAAAGCTTACCCAATGGCGTCTATTTTTATGGGGAATCTCAAATGCCAGACCAAAAAGATACTTTTTACTTTGTCTTGCGTAAAACAGGTAATAACATTGTAGGAATGAGCTATGCAGGGATGGAAAGAAGTGAATGCTTTAGAGGCACAGTTAGGCAAAATACAATTAATAATCTAACAGTTGCCGAAGTTGAGCCTGGTTCGGGAATCGGATGGCAATTTAGTCAAGCGGAAACGCCCTTTGATTTGAATGAATTATATCGAATAGACTCGAAGCAAATCCCTGAAGGTGCTTTAGCACAGTTGCAGGAATGCGTCCGGCTATTTTCCAACACAAGAAGATAGCCGAAGTGCAGATTGCAGATTGCAGATTTGCTTAGTTTAAGCAAAAATTTGAAATCTAAAATCTGCAATCCTCAATAAAACTCTTCAGATTGGGGTAGAATTTTCTGTTGGGGCAGGTGCGTCCCATCCTCACCCGGTAAATTTATGATATTCCCCGATTTCTCTCAATTCGCCGAACTCGCTAAACAAGGTAACTTTGTGCCCGTGTATCAGGAATGGGTGGCAGATCTCGATACGCCAGTGTCTGCATGGTATCGCGTCTGTGCTGGTCAACCTTACAGTTTTTTGTTGGAGTCGGTGGAAGGGGGAGAAAATATTGGACGCTATAGTTTATTGGGATGCGATCCGGTGTGGGTGTTGGAAGCACGAGGACTACGCACAACTCAAATCCACCGCGACGGTTGGATTGTAGAATTTGAAGGCGACCCGTTTAAAGCTTTAACCTACTGCATTACGCCCTATCATCCGGTAAAATTGCCCCAACTTCCTCCCGGTATTGGCGGATTATTTGGATATTGGGGATACGAGTTAATTCGCTGGATCGAACCTAAAGTGCCAATTTATCCAGCAGGGGAAAAAGACTTGCCGGATGGAGTGTGGATGCAGGTAGATCACCTATTGATATTTGACCAGGTGAAGCGGAAAATATGGGCGATCGCATACGCAGACTTGCGCGATCCGGAAGTCGAGTTAGAGGAAGCGTATCAACAAGCTTGCGATCGCGTCACCCAGTTAGTCAATAAACTCCAATCTCCCCTATCCCAGCAGAGTACGCTTTTAGAATGGAAACCCCCAGGAACAAATGTAGGGGCGGGTTTTACCAATAACCCCTCAAATCAAACTAATATACTCGATAAATCCGCCCCCGACGCCCCCGGAACAAATGTAGGGGCGGGTTTTACCAATAACCCCTCAAATCAAACTAATATACTCGATAAACCCGCCCCCGACGGTGAGAATGAGTATAGCAGTAATATTAGCCGCGAACAGTTTTGCGAGAACGTTAGAAAGGCAAAAGACTATATCAAAGCTGGGGATATTTTTCAGGTAGTACTTTCCCAGCGACTATCGGCAGAATACAGCGGCGATCCTTTTGCACTATATCGCTCGTTGCGGTTAATTAATCCTTCACCTTATATGGCATATTTTCACTTTAACGACTGGCAAATAATTGGTTCGAGTCCAGAAGTGATGGTCAAAGCAGATCGAAGAGATGCGGATGGTGATAAAATAGCGACATTACGACCGATTGCTGGAACCAGACGGCGGGGTAAAACAATTCAAGAAGATAACGCTTTGGCAGATGAATTGTTGCAAGATCCGAAAGAAATTGCCGAACACGTTATGTTAGTAGATCTGGGTCGCAATGACTTGGGTCGTGCTTGTAAAATTGGTAGCGTCAAAGTTGACCAATTAATGGTAATTGAACGGTATTCCCACGTGATGCATATTGTGAGTAACGTGGTGGGAAAATTGGCAAAAGATAAAACAGCTTGGGATTTATTGAAAGCGTGTTTCCCGGCGGGGACGGTCAGCGGTGCGCCTAAAATTCGAGCAATGGAGATTATACACGAATTGGAGGGATGTCGGCGCGGGGTTTACTCTGGGGCTTACGGGTACTATGATTTTGAAGGGCAGTTGAATAGCGCGATCGCAATCCGCACGATGGTCGTCCGCAGTCAAGGAAATGGCAAGCATCTGGTATCGGTGCAAGCAGGTGCAGGATTAGTCGCTGATTCCGAACCAGAAAAAGAATACGAAGAAACAATTAATAAGGCAAGGGGTTTGTTGGAAGCAATTCGCTGTTTAAAATAGGTAATAGCTAATGGCTAATAGCTAATAGTAAAAAAAATTAGCAATTAGCAATTAGCAAGCTTGCAATTAGCAATTAGCAAATTATGAACTTTTACATTGTTGATGTGTTTGCGGTGGGGAAATATACTGGCAATCAGTTGGCTGTGTTTGCGGGTGATGGTGTGGGTGAGTTATCCGATACCGAAATGCAGCGTATCGCTAAGGAAATGAATTATTCGGAAACTACTTTTATCCCATCAACAGAGATGCGAGAGGGTGGTTATGATGTGCGGATTTTTACCCCTGAGCAAGAGTTACCTTTTGCTGGGCATCCGACTTTGGGAACTGCTTATATTATACAGCAAGAGTTGGTTAAAAATCGGGTTGAAAAAGTTAATTTAAATCTCAAAGTTGGGCAAATTCCAGTGACGCTGCATTATGCTGGTGATAAGGTAGAATGGTTGTGGATGCAGCAAAAAACGCCAACTTTTGGTCAGGGTTTTTCGGCAGATAAGATTGCATCTGTGTTGAATTTAGATGGATCTGAAATTGATTCGAGGTTTCCGATTGAAGAAGTTTCGACGGGAGTGCCGTTTATTATCGTGCCGTTGAAAACTCTCCAAGCAATTAAGCGAATTAAGGTTAATAAAGATAAATATTTTGAGTTGATTGAAAAGACGCAAGCAAAAGCAATATTGGTATTTTGCCCCGAAACTTATAGTCCAGAAAACAATCTAAATGTGCGGATGTTTGCCGATTATTTAGGAGTACCGGAAGATCCGGCGACGGGAAGCGCTAATGGGTGTTTGGCTGGATATTTAGTCGAGTATTCTTATTTTGGCGAAGCACCAATTAATATAAGAGTCGAGCAAGGATATGAAATTGGTAGACCTTCTTTGCTGTTATTAAAAGCGCAAAGAGGTAAGCAAGGAATTGAAGTTTCAGTCGGTGGAAAGGTGATTCTAGTCGCCAAAGGAGAATTTGTTTAACTTATTTTGTAGTTATCCCCAAAGCCCGCCCGGAAATAAATTTCCGGGCTAATATTAGACAGGGGTTTTAACCCCTGTCGGGCTGTCGGGCTAACGATCGCATTCCAGTCTAACGATGCGTAAATCTGGATATGCTGTACGAATCTCTTCAAAACTATCATCCTCATCTGAGTTAAAACTGGATTCATAAAGCAAGAAGCGAGAACCGATTTTTCGTAAATCTGGCGGTATAAAATTGGTTGGAATATCCCAATCAATCCAAAAATCGACCATTCCCCAATCCTTTGAACGTTCTAAAAAAATCTTTGTATATCCACCATCTAAGTGGAAGAGGACTCGCACGGGTTCTGGTGGGATCTGAACTGTCATTGTATCCCCGAAAAAATCGATCTAAATATATTAATAGTAGCGCCATCTCTTGAATTATCTAACACTGCGATCGCAACCTTTTCAAAAAAGCAATTGAGTTGAGGGTTTTCTACAAGATGATGGTAAAAATATCGAGCAACATTTTCAGGATTATTCTTAAACACGCCACACCCCCAAGCACCTAAAACAAGTACTTTGTAACCCCCAATTGCTGCGATTGAAAGCAGTTTTTCGGTTCGCGCGAACATGGTGCTTTCAATTCGATCTATTTCTTCTTGATTCCCTTTTTCTCTAACTTCGCCTACCTTGACGGCTGGTGCAGTCAGGATTGATACTAAAAATGGTTTGTCTAAAAAGTTATCGCTATCATCTCTGATGACTGGAACTTGGGGGGAATAAATCATATCGTCGGTGTAGAGCGCCGAACCTAGATTTCTGTTAGCGTCATACATATCTGTCATTTGAGCAATGCAAGTATAAAGTCCAGTTGCTCTGGCTAAACTTTCTTCTTGCGCTTGAGTTCCTCTTAAAAATCCACCTCCGGGGTTTTTACCTGAAGCGAAGTTTAAGCACAAGACTTTTTTTATACCTGCTTGATTCACTAACCGACTCGCCGCGTGCAGTGTGGTTTCGTTAGTGACTTCAAAACTGGTTTTAATCGGAATTTTAGCGATGCGATCGCGTTCCCTAAATACTTCATCAAATCTGTCTGAGAAGTAATGAATCGATCCAGTTTTTGCCGCTAATAAATCATCTTTTATACTAACTACTTCTCCCTTTTGATTTTGGTAGAATCCTTGTTTGAGAATGTCTACGGTTTCTTGAGCGATCGCAATCAGTTGTTCTGGATTAGTCATATGTTAAATTCTATCTGCAAGTTGTTCGGAAATTACCCAACGAAAAATAGTAAATTCGGCTTCCGGAGTTGGGACGTAAATTACTTGCTCTGGTTCCCAATCTTCCATGTGAAAATCAAGGGATATTACCCGCGTTCCAGGTTTAAGTTGTTTCCATAACATTGGGCGGAGTCGCTTGTTTACATGGGGCAATAAGTACAGATAAACTACCGTTGCATCGCTAAAATCGCTTTCAAATATATTTTGGTGACGAAATGTAACGAGATCGCTCACCCCAGCAGCCAAAGCATTCTCGTTAGCCGCCCGGATGCGATCCGGATCGATATCTACCCCAACGCCCCTCGCACCGTATTGTAGGGCTGCTGCAATGACCATCTGTCCATCCCCGCACCCCAAGTCGTAAAAAATATCCTCTGGAGCGATTTGGGCTAGCTTGAGGATGTCTTGGATTACATCTGGATGGCTGGGTATGTGACCGATGTCTGGTTGAAATTGTGGCATCTTTTGCTTTTTTGACCGGATCTCTAGGGTAACTGCAAACCGCAAATGCATGATACAGTTCTAGATCGCTTGATTTAGCGACCGAAGTTAAGACCATTTTACAGATAGAGTAGTCTTGGCTAAAATTAGCATTCCGGACACTATATGTAGTGTGTCTCGGAATTGACCCCTAACTCTGACCCAGGAAGACTCGCACCATGCATCTGCCCCATCTCCACCCGCAACACGTCGATGAATTCGTCAAAGGCAGCAGCATTGACCCAATCCTGGCCTCGCTGAATTTCCTTTCGTTAGAAGGAAATGTGCCTTACGAGTATTTGTTTATCTCCAATCGCATACCTCGGACAAATATAGGAATTGTTCGCCTCCAGTGGCGGCGTCGCTACGCACAGATGGCAAAAGGCGGCTGGTGGTGTTCGGGGTTAGACCCTTTAAATAATTGGCAGGAGATGATGTGGGGGTGCTATAAGCCAAATTATCCCCGACAGAATGGAGAAGGCAAACCGATCAAATACGAACATCCGCCCTTAATCGCAACGCGGATATTTTGTTTGAGGGTGTCATTGCACATTTGGCAGCAGACGGCAAGGCGTTACGGTATTGCGATGCCGGAAAATATTGCGATTGGTGAAAATGGGGAAGCAATTGGGTTTTGGCAGTGGGTGATGGAACAAAAAGTGCCGATAATTGTGTGTGAGGGAGTGAAAAAAGCAGCAGCTTTGTTGACCCAGGGGTACGTTGCGATCGCATTACCGGGAATTACCAGCGGCTACCGGGTGACGAGAGATTGGCAAGGTCGGATAAAAAACAGACAGATTATACCAGATTTAGCAGCATTTGCTCAGTCAGGGCGTACCTTTTATATTTGTTTTGATTACGAGAGGGAAGAGAAGAAAAAAAGGGCGGTAGAGAGTGCGATCGCGCAACTAGGTTATCTGATACAACAAACAGGTTGCCAAGTCAAAGTCATCCGACTTCCAGGACAGGAAAAAGGCGTAGATGAATTTATTGTCGCTCAAGGTGCAGCCGCATTCCAAAAAGTTTATGAATCCAGCATAGACTTAGAAACCGACTTAGCCAAAACCAAACCCCACACCGAACTAACCTATCCCAGCGCACTGATTCTCAATCAAAATTATTTAGGTTCCTTACCATTTCCCCAATCTGGATTAGTCGGCGTCAAATCTGCCAAAGGAACCGGAAAAACAACCGCCCTAGAAACACTGGTTACCCAAGCAAAAACCAAAGGTAAACCAGTTTTATTAATTACCCACCGCATCCAGCTAGGAAAATTTTTATGCGACAAAATCGGCGTAAATTGGATCGGTAAAAATCCCAAACCCAACTCACCAATTACCAATTCCCAATCTCTAGGACTTTGCATTGATTCCATCTGGAAAGTCAATATTGAAGATTGGCGAGGGGGGATTGTTATATTAGATGAAGTTGAGCAATCTTTGTGGCATCTCCTCAACAGCAGCACTTGTAAAAATAAAAGAGTCAAAATTTTGAAAGTCTTCCAGCAGTTAATTTCGACCGTTTTGCAAACGGGGGGTTTAGTAATCGCTCAAGATGCCGATTTATCAGATATTTCCCTAGATTATCTCAAAGGATTGGCAGAAATTCCGATTGAACCTTGGGTGGTAGTTAATGAATGGAAACCCGAAAATGGGTGGAATGTGACATTCTACGATTCTCCAAACCCAACGCTGTTAATTGAACAATTAGAACAAGATTTAATCGCCGGGAAAAAGTGTTACGTCACTACAGATAGTCGTTCGGGACGTTACAGCCCAGAAACTATCGATCGCTACATTAAACAGCGCTTAGAGCAATTTCAAAAACAATATCCCAAAACCCTAGTAGTCAGCAGTCAAACAACCAACACGCCGGGACACGAAGCCGTCAACTTTGTTGATAATATCAACAGTAGTTCAAAAGATTATGACGCGGTTTTTGTTACACCCACTTTGGGTACGGGAGTCAGCATTGATGTCGAACATTTCGATCGCGTTTATGGGATTTTTCAAGGAATAATTACAGATGCGGAAGCGAGACAAGGATTAGCAAGAGTTCGTTCTAATGTGCCGCGAATTGTTTGGTGTGCCAAACGGGGAATTGGATTTATTGCCAGCGGCAGTAAGAATTACAGATTGCTATCTCAATGGTACCAGGAAAATCAAAAAGAAAACTTGGCTTTGATGAGTACATCTCATAAAATAGATGTAGATTTACCATTAGTTGTTGACTTAATTCATTTGAGGAATTGGGCTAAATTTGCCGCTAGGGTGAATGCTTCTATTACCTTGTATCGTCAATCAATGCTAGAAGGATTGATCGCGGAAGGACATCAAGTCAACGTGATGGGTGAAGCAAATCCAAAACAGCGGCTTATCAAGCTACGTAAGGCACTTTTGGCAGCCGTTCCAGAAAATAGAGAACTAGCCAAAAAGCTGGTATTAGAAATTTTTTATCTGCAAAAACAGTTGAAAAATAAAAGCCTTGAGAATCAAGCGATCAAACATAAAATTAAAGCGATTCATAGTCAAATAGAATTAGAGGAAGCAGAGGCTGTTGCTCGGGCAAAAGACATCAGTTTAAAAGAATACGAGTATCTGTTAGCGAAGAAGTCTTTAACCGATGAGAAACGCTACCAATTGCATAAGTATATTTTGAAACAGCGGTATGGGGTAGAAGTTACACCAGAATTGAAATTGCGGGATGATAGGGGTTATTATTTTCAACTATTAATGCATTATTATTTAATTGGCGATCGCAACTATTTTAGGAGCAAAGATTTCCAGGAATGGAATCACTATTTAAAAATAGGCGAAGGTAAGGTATTCCTGCCGGATTTGAAAACTTACACCTTAAAGATTGAGGCATTAAAAGCGTTAAACATCCCGGCATTTATCGACATAAATCGCGAATTTAAAGAAACAGACTCAGATTTATTGCAGCTTAAAAAGACCGCAAAAAATTGTAGCAATCATATCAAAAGAGCGCTAGAGCTTGGGAGAAATTATCAAAAAGGGAAAGAGGAAATCAGCTCGATAAAAATTCTCAGCATTATTTTAAATTTGCTGGGATTAAAGCTAAAACGCCAAGCGCGGAGAGTTTACAAAATAGATGAATTAACATTCTACGACGGCAGACAGGAAATATTTCAAATTTGGCAACAAAGAGATTTATATAAGACGGATAAAGGGATGGTAGTGTGAAGCGATCGCTTTTCTTCGTGTCGGACTCGTATGGTTAATAGCGTTGTAGGGGCGGGTTTTACCCAAAAAGTTTGATTTTAAGCGAATTATTTTGATAAACCCGCCCCAGAGAGGTGTTTGAAAACCCAACAAAACGAACGTTGTAGGGGCGGGTTTTACCCAAAAAGTTTGATTTTAAGCGAATTATTTTGATAAACCCGCAGAGCGTGCTTGAAAAACCAACAAAACGGGAATCTTTGTTAAGCATAGAATTCGAGGTATTGCGCCACGCAAACAATCAAAAAAAGTAGAAAAAAAGAAAGGGTGACGCCCGGTTTTCATCGGATTTGATCGAGAAACTCATGACGATTAACCGACCACCGCTCCCTAACCAGCCAAACCAGCCGTTTGAGCTTGCAACATACTGACCAATTGATCGACTCCTTTTTGCAGGTGTCGGGTTACGGTCATCGGACTGACGCCAATTTGTTTAGCAGCTTCTTTGCGGGGTAATTCGCGCAGAAATACGCACTCAATAGCCGCTCTGGTTTTAGTTTCCAACTGACTCAAAGCATCTTGCAATTGCTGCCGGTCTTCCTCTAAATGTTGCAAAGCTTGATAGCGAGTATCCGGCAAAGTTTCTCCCAAACTAACCGGATAATCAAGTTGACGAGCCACCGTAGCATCTAAACTCAGAGGCTGGCGGTTTTGAGCAGCCAACTTGCTATCGCGCCACTCTTGCAGCGAAACTCCCAGTGCTTGGGCAATTTCCCCATCCTTCGGCGTGCGTCCCAGCTTTGCTGTCAGTTGCTTTTGTACCTTTTCTCCTTCGATGTAAAGTTCTTGCCAGCGGCGGGGTATCTTTACCATAGAACTCTTATCGCGAAGGAAATGCAACATCTCGCCGCGAATGTAAGGAACCGCAAACGAACTAAAGGCACAGCCTTGAGTCGGATTGAACCGCTCAATCGCGCGAATCAAACCGATAAAACCAATTTGTTCCAAATCCTCATAGGGTTCGGTACATTGATATCGGATGCGATGCGCCACCTTGCGAACCAAACCAGCGTGCAACTTGACCAGTTGATTCCGCAGCGAAACAGAGGGATTTTGATGGTAAACCATCAACAATTCCATTCCTTTGGTATCCCACTCGCCCTTATCAGATGCGGTGTTGGAAGTTGCCTTTGTTTCCGTTGCGGTAGTCACAGCCTGCGGCAAGACTTTGATCTGAGGCATCAAAGGAGCAACTTGCAAATGAGTCCCTGCTGCTTTTTGGCGTGCCATACCGTTCTGACGGGACTTAATCGCTTCGACTGAACGACGCGAGTGCTTCCGCTCTGTGCTTGCGCCCAAATCCTTCAGAGGGGATGAAATCTCGCGGACAAACATTGGATAAGAGTAAACAGCAGACTGAGTTGCCATCATAAAAATCCTGATTCGGGAAAACCCATCTCGTTATAGACGCCTCCATCGCAGCTTTCCCTGGAGTGGGGCAAGGGGCGTTGTTTTTCACTTGACCCCATTTTCTTTATGACAACTAGATCCCGACCATTGCGTTTCTACTGAATTCGTTACAAAGCTTTCACGCCTATTCGGGATAAATACGCACATCCAGACCAGCCGAGGGATTACGGGTGCAGAGATCTGAGAATCTGAGTCACAATAAAACCAAAAGAGTCACGCACCAATAAGGGAGGCTGTCCCGTGAGTAATACCAGCAACTTCCGCGAAGCGATTCGCTCTGCCAGAAGCCATGCGCTTGTAGGCCCTAATGTCATTGCCAACGCCCTACCCTATGTCGGCGGCGGCTTGGTTTTAACCGCCGCTGGCGTCTATGGCGGTCTTGGCGTTATCCGTTCCTATCCAGGATTATTCTTCCCAACTTTCATCGCCGCCGTTATCGCGGAGTTGATTCTTTTCTTCATCGCCCAAAATGTTGCCGAAAAAGGCAACAACAAAGTAGCCCTGCCCCTGCTAGCGACCTATAGCTTGCTGTCCGGCTACACCCTCAGCGGACTGGTGTACGTTGCACTAGGCACGAGGGGCGTTGGCATTCAAGGGATTGCCTTTGCCGCCCTTGGCTGCGGCGTCACCTTTATCGCCGCAAGGCAAATTGGCTCGAATCTGTCTGAAGAAGACGGAATGGCCTTAACCAAAACGATTGGCATTGGTATAGTTGCCTTGCTTGTCGTGCTTGTGGGTCAATTCCTGTTTGCGATGTTTGGCGTCTACACCCCCACCTGGCTAGAAATCGCGATTTCAGGCATTGGCGTGTTTTTATTTGCCGGATGTGCCGTGGTGGATTTCTACATTTTGCCCCGCACCTACCGCAACGACCAATACCTGCCAGCAGCGCTGTCGATGTACCTGACTTACATCAACTTGTTTGTCTTTATCCTGCGCTTGTTGATTGCGATTAATAGCCGCGATTAACCTCTCCCCCCATCCCCTTGTGGCTAAAGTTTGTGTAGCGGCACCCTTAAGGGTGCCGCTATACAAACAAGCCCTACCATCAACGGCTGCAATTCGCTATAAACTGTAGGAGTAGAAACCTTCGCCACGATTATGGAACTACCAGACATTAAATCCGAAATCGAAACTTTGTCACGGCGTCTAAGTAAGGTTCAAGACTGTCTTTGACCTCCCTGCACTAACTGCAAAAATTCAACAACTGTATCGGCTAGCCGCACAACCGGAATTTTGGCACAACCAAGCTACTGTCGATCGAACGCTTCAAGAACTCGACGACCTCACATCCCAACAGCAGCAATATTACAGGTGGAAAACTAGCCTGGAAGATGCACTAGCGGCTAGTGAATTGCTTACGTTAGAGCAAGATAGATCGCTGCTCCTTGAGGCTAAAACTAAGATTAACCAACTCAACAGCGAACTCGAAGAGTTTGAGTTGCACAAGCTTTTGTCCCACTCCTACGACCAAAATGGAGCATTTTTGATCGTAAATGCTGGGGCTGATGATGCGGATGCCCAAGATTGGGCAGAGATGTTGCTGCGAATGTACGCTTGTTGGGGAGAGTTTCAAAACTATAAGGTACGAATTGTCGAAGAAGCCTACGGAGACTATGCAGGGATTAAATCTGCCACTTTGGAAATTGACGGGCGTTACGCTTTTGGCTACCTTAAAGCAGAAATAGGAACGCACCGAGTCAAACGGCTTTCGCCCTTTAATCCTAGCAGCAAGCGGACTACTAGCTCTGCTACTGTGGAAGTAGTGCCAATTCTCGATAACTCCGTCGAGTTTGAGATTCCTTTGCAGGATTTGGAAATTATTATCCCTGCTCGTAATGTGAATACCAATGGAGTCCAAACACGAGTGGGGATCGTTCACATTCCTACTGGGTTAGGTGTATTCTGCAATTGCCAGCGAAGTCAGTTGCAAAACAAAGAAAAAGCGATCGCTATTCTCAAGAGCAAGCTGTATGCGATCGCTCTCTCCCAAAACATCCAACCCGATAAAATAAAAGCAGTACCTGCCAATCCCATCCGGGAATATATCTTCCATCCTTACGGGATGGTGAAGGATCTTCGCACGGGTGTGGAAACAACTGCGTTTTCCTCTGTGATGGACGGCAACATCGACTTGTTCATCAAAGCCTATCTGCGACAAACCAATCAACTGGTAGCCTGAACGCTATCTATTTTTATGCGTAGGGGCGGGTTTCACCAATCAACT
>DNGJ01000176.1:0-8844 GCA_003486305.1 Cyanobacteria bacterium UBA11371 | reverse complement strand
GCGGGTATGTTGGGGGCGGGTTTAGAGAGATTATTAGTGGGATTGATATAAGCTCGGTCAAACCCGCCCCTACGCCCGTTACAATCAACTACAGTGCTAGGCCACAATCCAACCATGATAGAAGTTCAAGATATTAAACGCGAAGTCGAAACGCTGTCTCATCGCCTGGGTAAAACCCAGGACTATCTTTGACATTCCCGCTCTTTCCGCCAAAATTCAAGACTTAGAACAGCTGGCGGCGCAACCGAATTTTTGGGACGACCAAACTGCTGCCCAAAAAACCCTGCAAGAACTTAACGACCTTAAATCCCACATCCAGCAATACCACGAGTGGAAAAATAGCTTGGAAGACACCAAGGCGATTCTGGAACTGCTGGAATTAGAATCCGACCCAGGACTGCTGCAAGAAGCCGAAACAAATGTCACCCAACTAAGTCGCGAACTCGACCGCTGGGAATTGCAGCAGATGCTCTCTGGCCCCTACGATGCAGAAGGAGCCGTACTCACAATCAATGCCGGTGCTGGCGGTACAGACGCCCAAGATTGGGCAGAAATGCTGTTGCGGATGTATACCCGCTGGGCAGAAGATCGCGGCTATAAAGTGCATTTGTCTGAAATTTCAGCAGGTGATGAAGCGGGGCTTAAATCTGCCACTCTGGAAATTACCGGGCGCTATGCTTATGGCTACCTTAAATCTGAGAAAGGCACTCATCGTCTAGTACGAATTTCGCCTTTTAACGCCAACGGTAAGCGGCAAACTAGCTTCGCCGGGGTGGAAGTAATGCCGATTTTGGAACAATCAATTGAGTTGGAAATTCCAGATAAGGATTTGAAAATTGATACGTTCCGTTCCGGCGGTAAAGGCGGACAAAATGTCAACAAAGTTGAAACTGGCGTGCGAGTTGAACACGTTCCTACTGGTATAGCCGTGCGCTGTACCGAAGAGCGAAGTCAACAGCAAAACAAGGAAAAAGCTCTTGCTCGTCTTAAAGCTAAGTTGCTAATTATCGCCCAAGAACAACGCGCTCAAGAAATTGCCCAAATTCGCGGCGATATGGTTGAAGCCGCTTGGGGCAACCAAATTCGCAACTATGTTTTCCATCCCTATCAGATGGTAAAAGACCTGCGTACCGAGGTGGAAACCAGCGCTATTACAGATGTGATGAATGGCGAGCTTGACCCGTTTATTCAAGCCTATCTGCGACAAGAAAATCAACTCGTTGAAAGCAAAACGGTGTAATCTGGTCGCCAAAAAGCCGATACCCGCGCATGGTATCGCTATACAAAATGCGCCCGCAAGACAAGGGCTGAAATTCTAAAAGCCCGCTACGCCTTGCGAGAGTTTGTGAGCAAGAGGCTTTAGCCTGGGGGCGTTTGAGAAAATTGGCTCAGATTTTGTCTAACAAACCGGGTTTTTCAAGCTTTTGTTAATTTATTGTTACAATGTCAGAGATCGGCCTAAAAACTGATAGACTTCACCTGACTTGGCATCACCGTTCTATGACCTCTCCTTCGCCCTCAAACGCTGCCGCAACCAAAACCGAATCGGCTACCCCCGAAGCTCAACCGAGTTACGTCAAACTCGCGATGCGTAATATGGTACGCAAGCGGGGGCAATCCCTGAAACACTTTGCCCTCACAACTATCGGTCTTTTAGCCGTTCTGATCGGTCTTTCTTACCTGACTCGTTAATAAATGCAAGCAAATCTGGAATCCAGAGGAGTAGGTGTGGAAGTAGAAGTAAGCGTACAGGATATTTTTGCGGAATTATACCACGAAAGTGTCATTTCTGCCGAAACTTGGCAGGAATGGTGCGAGAAGTGGCTAGAAATTCTCAAAACTGAACTTCCACCTGCGGATGGCTATGAACTGAGCTTGCGTCTAACCGACGATGCTGAAATTCAGGAACTGAATGCCCAGTACCGAAACAAAAATCAGCCAACTGACGTCCTGGCTTTTGCGGCGTTAGAAGCAGAGATACCTCAGTCAGAGGAAATGATGCTGGACGTACCTTTATATCTCGGAGATCTCGTCATCTCGGTGGAAACTGCTTCTAGGCAAGCTCAGGAGCGAGATCATTCGCTGCAAACTGAGTTAGCTTGGTTAGCGGCACATGGTTTGCTTCACCTTTTGGGTTGGGATCATCCCGATGAGGATAGCTTGACCGAAATGCTGTCGATGCAAGCAACCTTGCTTGGGGCGATAGGCGATCGCTCCTTACTCGATCAAATTACACCTGTTTGAGTTCGTGGCTGCACATGAAAGTGAATGAACCGCTCAATTCCCCCAAAACCTCCAACCCCCAAACCTACGAAATAGTATCTAATGGTTCCTCGCCCCCGTCTGAGGTGCCCTCATCTGGGGTAAAAAACCCAACCGAACCAGTCTTACCGCCACAACGCCAGATGGCTTGGCGCGTAGCCTCTAATTTAGCAGTTAGTTTTAAATATGCCTGGGCTGGACTGAGCTACACTTTTCAAACTCAACGCAATTTTCGCATCCACGTATTTATCGGCGCTCTGGCAATTGGCCTGAGCGTTTTTTTACACTTAAAATCGGTAGAAGTAGCGATTATTGGCCTCACTTGCGGCTTGGTTTTGGTGATGGAATTACTCAATACCGCGATTGAGTCGGTTGTCGATTTGACCGTCAAGCAAACTTACCACGATCTGGCTAAAATTGCGAAGGACTGTGCGGCAGGTGCAGTTTTAATTTCGGCAATGGCATCGGTTTTAGTGGCTTCGTTGCTAATACTGCCGCCGCTGTTTAGCCTGATTTATCTGTCAGTTATTCATTAGCATTCAAAATTAAAAATCAAAAATTAATTCAAAATTAAACCTTGACAAAGGTGGCATTTTGGATTAAAAATAGATCCTTGCCCAGATAAGGAGTTTGAAGGTTGATTTTAGTTATCGATAATTACGATAGTTTTACCTACAACTTAGTTCAGTATCTCGGCGAACTAGCAGCAGAATTTTCGGTAGCATCTGAAATTAAAGTGTATCGAAATGATGAAATTTCTTTGGATCAAATCAAAGAATTAAAGCCGGATGGGATTGTGATTTCTCCTGGACCGGGACGCCCGGAAGATGCGGGGATTTCTTTAGAATTAATCGCAGAAATGGGGCCTGATTTACCAATTCTGGGCGTATGCTTGGGGCATCAAGGAATCGGTGAAGTGTTTGGCGGTAATGTTGTTTCGGCTCTTGAATTAATGCACGGCAAAACTTCTCAGGTCTATCATACGGGCGTGGGCGTGTTTCAAGATTTGGAAAATCCGTTTGTGGCAACGCGGTATCATAGTTTGGTTATTGACCGGGAAACTTGCCCGGAGGTGTTGGAAATTACGGCTTGGGTTGAAGATGGCACAATTATGGGGGTAAGACACAGGAACTATCCCCATATTCAGGGCGTCCAATTTCACCCAGAAAGTATTCTCACAACTTCTGGAAAGCAGTTGCTGCGAAATTTTCTCTCATCGGTAATGGGTAATGGGTAATGGGTAATGGGTAATTGGTAATTGGTCATAGACTGGTGCAAAAAACAAACTCAAGGGCAGGCAGAATGCCTACCCCACAAGAGTTGTTGGCTAGGTCTAATTGGTAGGGATGGGGTTGAACAACTATTTATGCGATCGCTAACAGTTGATTTCCACCCGCCCGCTTGTGCGCGATCGCATTCATCGATATCTTTAGTTCATGATGAAACGACGACAGTTGATGCGCTATGCTGGCGCTGGATTGGTAACAACTTTTGGAACGGCTTGGCTGTCTGGATTTGACGCTTATCAAGCACAAACGAGCGATACGCTTACAATTCAGTGGTTAGGTCATACCTGCTTTTTATTTTCGGGGGGTGGTAAGCGCATCCTCGTAAATCCGTTTCGCCCTATCGGTTGTACGGCAGGGTATCGCCCCCCGAAAATAGAAACCGAGTTAGTCCTGATCAGCAGTCAGTTACTCGATGAAGGGGCGGTAGACCAGCTACCGGGCGATCCTAAACTGTTATTTGAACCGGGTGTATACAACGTACAGGGTACGCAATTCCAAGGAATTCGCACCGACCACGATCGCGTAGGCGGAAGGCGTTTTGGGATTAATATTGCTTGGCGCTGGCAACAGGCAGGGATTAATATTTTACATTTAGGCGGTGCGGCTGCACCGATAAGTGTAGAACAAAAAATCCTCATGGGGCGTCCCGATGTGCTGTTTGTACCGACCGGAGGCGGGGCGAAAGCTTATAATCCTACCGAGGCTAAGGCGGCGATCGCTACTCTCAATCCCAAAATGGTCATTCCCACTCACTACCGCACTCAAGCAGCAGCAGACACCTGTGATATCGTGGCGGTAGATGAATTTTTGCAACTGATGGATGGCACTCCCACTCGCCGCATGGATAGCGATACGATGACTCTCAATCGAGGTGATTTACCAGACAAGGGTTCTGCGATCGCGGTTTTTAGCTATCAATTTAGTAACTAAATCAAGTTGCTAGTTACATCAAAAGACACGGGTAATTGCTAATGGGTAATGGCTAATTGTCACTCTTTAGGGGCGGGTTTTACTGTAAGGGCGGGTTTTACCAATCCATCTGTGGAACCACGAAACATTTCGTTAAACCCGCCCCTACTCCGAACCAAGAAATATCTCGTTAAAGTGTGCCCCTACTTCCTTTTAATCGAATTACCAATTACCAATTACCAATTACCTTTTTCCCAATATCACAACTTATAACTAGCAACTTGCGTTAACTATAAACTGTCGCCTCCTGCAATTGAATCGTCGAATAAATTTGATTAAACTTTTCATTTGGTAACAATGAGAGTGGATCGAGAGACAGATCTGGTTTAATGCCGGTGACTAGATACATATCCATGTCACCTTTATTTTTTGCAGGTATTTTTCCCCGAGGTTCAAATTCAAAAAAATTTTTGACTAACTCAAAAGTTGCTTCTGAAATATTAATGCTTCCAGCCACGCCACAGGATTCCATGCGGGATGCGGTGTTAACTGTATCTCCCCAGATATCGTAAGCAAACTTTTTTTTACCAATCACACCCGCTAATACCGGACCTGAGTGAATACCGATCCTAATATCCCAATAGGGCTGATTCTGCTGAAGTTTTTCAATTTTGCGCCAATTCATAAATGCTTTAATTTGTAAAGCGGCTAGTACGGTATCAATGGCATGGGTGCGATTGGGGGTGGGAATTCCCCCTACGCACATATAGCTGTCACCAATCGTTTTCAACTTTTCTAGATTGTGGGTTTCTACGATCGTATCGAAGTAAGAAAAACAATAATCTAGTTCATCTACTAGATCTTGCGGGTTCATTTGTTCGGCTAATTTAGTGAAGTTTTTGAAATCGGTAAATAGAACTGAGGCGGATTCATAATATACGGGTTTCACTTTCTCGTTGCGTTTGAGTTCGTTGGCTATTTCTCCTGGGAGTACGTTCAATAGTAATTGCTCGGATTTTTGTTTTTCTGTCCCTAGTTGGTCGTACAGTAAGTTCAACTCTTCAAAGCAGTTAGCGTTGCGGATTGCTGCCGATACTTGCAAAGCTAGTAAGTAACCAATACGCACATCTTCATGAGTGTAAGCTTGTGTTTTGGTGGTGGCAAAATTGATTGTGCCGATGACAATGCGATCGCTTTGCAAAGGAACGATCAACTGCGAGGAAAAAGCCGACAAAAAAGTTGTCGTATAACCTATCTCTTGTGAATTTTCTCCACTTTGAAACAGTTGAGATTGACTTGTTTTGAGCGCCCGACTAAAGGGGTTGTTGTCGCTAAAGGCAGAGTCATTAAACTCGACTGGCGAGCCAAACAGCGTCACAAAGCGTTGATGATTGTTAAGACAAAGGTAGACGCTGAGGTGTTCAAAGTCTAACAACCATTTAGCTTTTTTGCCAACGACTCGCAAAATTTCATCTACACTGAGAGTGCGATTAATTGCAGTGGCAAGTTCATTAATGGTGGCGATGCGGCTAGAAAGTGCTTGCGCTTGGGCTAGCAGGTTTTGGGCTGTTTGTAGTAGTTGCTCTCGGTCTTGATTTTCAAGATTATAGCCACTGATAGACTGGAAGAAACAATCCATATTTCATCAATGGTGCTGGCCCATTATTATGGCTTGTCGAATTATTTGTTTAACTCGATGAGTTGCACCCCGAACCAGTATTAACGCAAGTTGCTAGTTATAAACTGGCAAGCTTGCTAATTGCGTGTAAGGGCTATCGCATTTGCGTAGAAATATTTCAGGTTTACCGACAAGATAACAGCGCAAATGCGATAGCCCCTACGAGCATTTTTCCTGACGCTAGCCATTAGCCATTAGCCATTAGCTCCAGGGAAAGAGATAACTGGCAACTTGAGTTATTATTGTAACGATTATAACGCATCAATTTCCAGAGCGATCGCATCGGTGTATCGGTTGATGCTGGTGAATAGCTCTGCCGTGGCTATAATCTCAAATATTTCTGATTCATCTAGCCCAAACTCTCCCAATTTCTGGTAATCTGATTCGGTCAATTCGTGGGGTTTGGTAGCAGCAAGTAAGCCAAATCTGATCGCCGCTTTTTGACGTTCTGGTAGGGGACAGGCATCAAAGTCTGAAACCAGCGTTCTTAGTACTTCCTCGCTAATTCCCAACGCCGATAGTCCGTGTAGGTGAACTTTGAGTGCATAGGGACTGTTATTCGCCTGGGAAATAGCAACTCCGATCATTTCTTTTAGCGTGCGCGGTATATCTCCTTGCAGGATTGTCGCGCGAAATTTTTTCCAGTTTGCTTCTAGCACCTCGGCATTTACTGCCATCGATTTAAACAAATTGGGGACAATACCAAAGCCCAATTCGGTCACAATTTCTTCGTAAACTGCTTTGACTTTTGGGTCGGTTACTTCATCGTATTCTTGCAGTGGAAAGTAGGCCATTTTTCCCCCTTGTCTTAAAATTATTTCAATTATTTCTTTTTCAAACTATTAAGCACCCTGGTACTACCTGCCTCAAGCGAGTATCCGCCTTGGCAGGGTAAACAAGCCAATTTTGTCATTATAAGCTTTATAAGAAAATTAAACATATACCGCAAGTATTATTTTTGGAAAAGAAATTAGTTAAGTATAGAAGCGGAGTCGGCAATCTGACAAAAAGTCGGCTGCTCGCGCTCCCTTTGATCGCGTTGCTCTCTTCCGAGAGCAACGGCGAATGAGATCGCGTCCGCTGGTGTAGGGGCGGGTTTTACCAATATTTTTGCCACCAGCAGATAAGTCAAATAAACCCGCCCCCCAGATGGGATAACGATGCACTACCATACAGGTGGTGGGTAGTTCGCGTCAGTAATTCTAGGGATAATTTTTTTTACCGTCGGTGCATCTAGAGGCTCTTGTTATTGCAAAATGAAATTGCAGTGGTTGGATTTGGGACGGGACTGGGATTATGGAAGCAATAAATTTTTCCTCGATGGAGCTTAACGCACAGTTTCGATTGCTTCAGTCCCAGTTGCGCGAAGTCTGGCAGGCGATTGATGTGTTGGATAATAGCGATTACGATATCCTGGTGATTCCTTCTTTGAGTCTCGACCAGCGGGAACTGCAAAAGATTGAGGGGTTCCTCCACTATGAAGAAAGGCTGCTTTTTTCGTTAATTCGGATGCAAAATCCCCGAACGCGAGTGATTTACGTGACTTCCCAGCCGCTATCGCAGATTGCCATTGATTATTACCTGCAATTGCTTCCCAGGATTCCATTTTCCCACGCGCGCGATCGCTTGCTGCTATTCTCCACCTACGATGCTTCCGCCACCGCCCTCACCCAAAAAATTTTAAACCGCCCGCGCCTCATCGAGCGCATTCGCACCAGCTTGCGGACGAATAAAACCTACATGATTTGTTATAACTCTACGCCTTTAGAAAGAGAGTTATCCGTTCGACTCGATGTACCTTTATTAGCTTTAGACCCAGATCTGCTTTATTGGGGAACAAAAAGCGGATCTCGGCAAATTTTCGCAGAATGTGGCGTTCCCTATCCCGATGGCAGCGAATTGCATAAGAATACTCAAGATTTAGCCGCAGCAGCCGCACAATTGTGGGAACGGCAACCCACATTGCAGCGCATGGTGGTAAAACTAAATGAAGGATTTTCTGGAGAAGGCAACGCGCTGCTGGATTTAAGATTAATTCAGGATAAAGCCCCTGGTAGTGCATCTCACAACGAACGAGTCGCAGCGATTCACAAAAGCTTTGCCGATTTAACCTTTGAAGCGAAAGGCGAAACTTGGGATAATTTTTCGGGTCGCATCCCGGAATTAGGGGCAATCGTCGAAGCGTTTATTGAGGGAGATATTAAGCGATCGCCCAGCGTTCAAGGTCGAATTACCCCCACTGGAGAAGTGGAAATCCTTTCTACCCACGATCAAATTTTAGGCGGTCCCAGCGGTCAAATTTACCTTGGTTGTCGGTTTCCCGCCGATGAATCTTATCGCCTCACTTTGCAGCAATTGGGATTGAAAATTGGACAAAATTTAGCAGAAAAAGGCGCATTAGAACGCTTTGGCGTCGATTTTATCGCCGTGCGTCAAGACGATATCGCAGGCGTTCCTCAATGGGATATTCAAGCAATTGAAATTAACCTGCGTAAAGGCGGTACTACTCACCCGTTAATGACTTTGAAGTTCTTAACTAACGGTCGTTACGACCTTTCTACCGGCTTATTTTACAGCCAACATGGTTGTGCGAAATATTACATAGCTACGGATAACTTACAAAAAGACCGCTACAAAGGATTGCTGCCAACCGATTTGATGGATATCATCGCAGAACAGCGCTTGCATTTTGATACCAGTACCGAA
>DNGJ01000277.1 GCA_003486305.1 Cyanobacteria bacterium UBA11371 | reverse complement strand
GTGTATTTATCGCGTTCGTTGGCAAGGGGCATGATGATGTGATTGTATACTTGAGCGATCGCATTCCCATGCCCGTCCAACCGCATGGCGCTTTTGCGATCCGCTTCTAGAATCCGCTGATAAACCTCCACATCATACCGTTCCAGCCACGACATCAGCGTCGGGCCGATATTAAAGCTCATGTACTCGTAATTATTTACGATACCCACGAGTTGGCCTTTTTCGTTTAAAATCCTGGCAAACGCATTCGGGCGATAGCATTCGTGATGAATGCGCTCGTTCCAATCGTGGAAAGGTGTAGCACTTGGCTGGCGTTCGATCGCATCCAGGTAAGGATTCTCGCGCGGCGGCTGGTAAAAATGACCGTGAACAGTCACGAAAACGCCCGTCCTTGCAAGGGAATCAGTCCCCGGATCTGTAACGGGCGTTAACGGAGCAACACTTCCTAATTCTTCAGTTAAGGAAGCTGGCACATTACCGTAAGCGTTCATAGTCTCGCGTCCAATTTGAAACAATAAATACAACCAAAAACCGCCTTGCGCTGGCTCAAAAGCCTTCAAGGCCGCACAATTATCGCTGGGAATCAAAACTTTTGAATTGCTCTCAGACTCTTGTAGCGATTACAACGCACCCGCGCCGCTATAACCAAGCCGAGATCTGAATGCATTTACCAGCAACGTGATGACTTGGCATTATCGTCAATTAAATCACCATTTTGATACAAGCCAAGAGATTTTTAACGGTATTTAATAGTTTTTACCAAAAACTTAGCAAATAAAGACAATTTGTAAAAATTTAGTAAATCCGGTTGACAAGCTCTGGGGCGTTTGTAGTAAGGAATGCACGTCCTGATTTATGCAAGGCGAGAGTGCCGTTGCGTACTCTTACCTAAAGCAGCACGGGAGCGTGAAAGCTACCGCGATTTATCCGGTGGATGAAATGCGACAAGGCGAATTTATTCGCCGTCATATTACCCATTCGGGTAATAGATGTTACAATAGCAGTATGATTCAAGTAAATATCACGCTAAAACTAAAGTTTTTTGAACTCAATCAAGTCAAGGCAAAAATGTTTGGCGAGATGAGTTCAGAAAACACTCGCGCAAGCTAATTGGTTGTTAACTATTCCGCTCCCAGAGAGAAGAAAGTTGACCACAGCCAAGCTAGAAACTTCACTCATGTCTGCGATTGCAAATCAAACAATTCGCCATACTACATCTGGGGTTGGTAAGAAAGTTAAACAATACAAATCTTTGCCACCAGAGATCAATAAGCAGAACTGGTCAATCCGTTTTCCCACTATCAAAGGAACAAAGCGAGTTCCAGTAGCAGTAGCATCAAAGCACTGGCAACCAATTTTAGAATTATTCGATTGATAAAGGTTCGGCAAAATTAATCAAACATCGAAATAACTGGTATGCCTATATTTCTGTAACCCTGGAAGTTCCAGAGGTAAAGACAACGAACTATATTGGATGCGACCGTGGACAAAATAATCTAGCAGTGGTAGCGCCAGCGATTGGTTTCGGCAAGTTTTTCAAAGGTAAAGAAGTCAAGCATCGTCGTCGTTATTTTCAAAAACGTCGCCATTCTTTGCAGTCGGCTAAAAAGTTTCGGGCATTAAAGAAGTGGAACAAAAAAGAGCGGCGATGGATGGATGCTGTGAATCACACTATCAGTAGAAGGATTGTTAGATTTGCAGAATATCTCAATGCTAATCTGGTGGTTGAAGATTTAGAAGATTGTCGCTCCACCATGAAGCAGAGCCGAAAAAATCGTGCTGACAGTGGTGAGTCAAGACATTCTTGGGCTTACTATTCTTTAAAGCAACTCCTTGATTATAAGTTGGCTCTATTAGGGTTGAAATTAATCAAGCGTCCGGCTCCATATACTAGCAAATCTTGCTCAACTTGTGGAACTCTTGGACAGCGAAAAAAGCACGACTTTAACTGTCCTCACGATCGCTACCACAACGCCGATCTAAACGCTGCGAGAAACTTAGCTCTTCGGGGATGGTTTCTCATGTTCTTTAGACCTACTCCAGAGATGCTGCTGTAATGGTTTCATCTGGTAAGCGAGAATGGGTTGTTTGGCACAGCCCCGAACGCAGATGTTGGATTCCTCTCCTTGTGAGAGGGATCTGTAGATGCAAGAATCCCCGTCGATTTATCGCGGGGAGTGTCAATACTGACAACTGACCGCTAACCACTGACAATAGACTATTGAACACAAGACAACAGATACTGAATGCTGACCAAAGAAAATATCTTCTTAGTGCTTCTGCTGTTCATCCCCATATCGCTTGCGGCTGAGTTCTTGCATTGGGGGCCGCTGGTAGTTTTTATTACCTCAGCCTTGGCTATATTGCCCTTGGCGGCTTGGATGGGTACTGCTACCGAAGAAATCGCGGTAGTCCTGGGACCTTCTCTGGGGGGGCTTTTAAACGCTACTTTTGGCAACGCCACCGAATTGATTATCGGTTTAGTTGCACTCAACGCCGGATTAATCGATGTTGTGAAAGCAAGCATCACGGGTTCGATTATCGGTAACTTGCTTTTGGTGATGGGACTTGCCATGCTTTTGGGCGGACTGCGGTACAAAGAGCAGGAATTTCAGCCAATCGTGGCTCGGGTGAATGCTTCGGCGATGAACTTGGCTGTAATTGCACTTTTGCTACCGACAGCGATGAATTACACCTCCTCTGGGATTGGTGAAGTCACGCTTCAGCGTCTTAGCGATGGGGTAGCGATCGTTTTAATTTTGGTGTACTCGCTAACGCTGTTATTTTCGATGAAAACCCACACCTATCTCTACGATGTGGGGATAGCAGAATTGGAACCCGAAGAGTTAGCCGAAGCGAATCTCGCCCCGGATCAACCCCCGCAACACGAGGTAAATTTGTGGTTGTGGGTGAGCGTGCTATTTGCAGCCACGATCATGGTAGCCGTCGAGTCGGAACTGCTCGTTGGTACGCTGGAAGAAGCTACAGCCCGTTTGGGGTTAACTGCTTTGTTTACCGGGGTAATTGTCGTTCCAATTGTTGGTAATGCGGCTGAACACGCTACAGCCGTTACCGTAGCGATGAAAAATAAGATGGATCTGTCAGTTTCCGTGGCGGTAGGATCGAGCTTGCAAATTGCTTTGTTTGTCGCTCCCGTTTTGGTTCTAGCAGGTTGGATACTGAACAAACCAATGGATTTAGACTTCAACCCGTTTGAAGTAGTGGCTGTAACTGTATCCGTGTTAATTGCCAATTCGATCAGTTCCGATGGGCGCTCGAATTGGCTGGAGGGTACGCTATTGTTAGCCGCTTATACGGTTTTGGGGCTAGCGTTCTACTTCCATCCAGTGATTGATGGGATTGGCTAGGCTTCCATCTGGAAAAAAATCAACTGAAACCGGGTTTCTTGACTGAGAAATCCGGTTTTTTTGCTAAAGTAAACTTTACATTTATTTATATAAAACCTTGGGAAAGGTGCGATAATTGAATTAAGGGTAAGCAAACCTAGTTTTAAAAGATATCTATTCCATTCGCTACGGAACTGTACAGACTGTGTAGATAACAAAAAAATCGAGTGTAAACACAATAGGTTGGAATAGACTAAGCCCTTAAGGACTTAAAATTAAGTTGAGTCAGGAGTAGTTTCTACCGTTCAGGGGTGGCTTCTACCGTGAGTATCTTATGAACTTTTGAAACGCATTGTGAGAGGATTTACTATGACTCAAGCAACCGCAACCATTGGTCTGCCAATGCTGCAAAAAGGTAGCGCAGGCGATGCCGTCCGAATTCTACAGCGGCTCTTGACTTTTCAAGGCTTTACAACAACGGTAGACGGGCAATTTGGGTCGAAGACAGAAGTGCAAGTGAAAGCTTTCCAAAAAGCCCGTAAATTGAAAGAAGATGGCATTGTGGGGTCGAAGAGTTGGCGTGAATTGAGCGAATTGTCGTAAAACATTAGCGATCGCTCTAAAAAAAAGAACCCGGTTTCTCTAAGAAACTGGGTTTCTGGTTTATGCATAGAGATGAAATTTGAGAGCAGTTTTACTATGGATTCCGCGCCCGCTTGTTGTTTGGTGGGTTTCGACAAATCAACAGACCGCTGTAAACGCGAAGCTATAGGAAACTACTTATAGTTGAACAAAAATTTTTTCCCAACGCTTCACCCGATTGAGGGATGTTTGGCAAAAATAACCTGAAAAACCTTGTGGGTTAAAAGTACCCTGCCGGGGTACTGCGAAACAGCAACGAACAAAAGTAGATTTGAAATGTAGAAACAAACACCAAATGGAGGCATTAAAAATGCAATCAGTAGATCAAGTTCAAGCTTCTAGTCAACTGCCTACTCTGCGTCTCGGTAGCAAAGGGGATGATGTTAAATACCTGCAAAACATACTGAACTATTATGGCTACACTGTAACCGTAGACGGTATTTTCGGGAAGAAAACCGAAGCGGCTGTCAAACAATTCCAAAAAAGTCGTAAATTAACCGTTGATGGCATTGTTGGAATCAAGACTTGGAACGCATTGCTCGCAGACTATGGCTGCTAATTAAGTTGCCATCAACGATTTGCAATTATTGTCAACCACGCATTAAATTTTGGAGAGATTAACCATGCAAGCTAACATCGAATCTGCCGCCGCTGCTGCTATTAACATGCCAGTTCTGAAAAATGGTGACTCTGGTGAAGCCGTCCGCTTCCTAGAACAGCTGCTGATCTGTTATGGCTATCTGAGCAAGAATGAATTTGACGCTAAGTTCGATGCAGATACTTTGAAGGCGGTGGAAAGCTTCCAAAAAGATCGCAAATTGAAAGTGGATGGAATTGTCGGTGAACTAACCTGGCGTGCTTTGGGTAGTGCTTGTAAGCGCTAATCGCCTCGTCTGGGATTGGTGAAGTCACCATTAGGGCGTGTTTTCAAACCCTAAGATCCCCCCCCGCCCCCCTTGGGAAGGGGGGGATCGGTTTGAAAACACGCACTAGGCGTCAAAGCTGTGGGGTGGCGATCGCTTTAATCCAAGCGTACTCTCTAACGGTGCATCAGCAACCCGGTTTCTAGTTGCTGCATACGGCTCAAAAGCTCTATCCGTATAGGATAGAGCTTCCAGAGCCGAAAACTTGGGAAAAATTATGCAAAAATCTACGTCTCTTGAGATTGCATAGTGTCAAAAACGCTGTATGCTTGTAAAGGGTCAAGTCGTTAAACAGACTTGTTACCTGCTGTAAGAGCGTCAATGTTACAAGAGTGCGATCGCACCCAAAACATGTGGCATAGCTCTGGATAGGGGGCGTGGCGGAATGGTAGACGCTACGGACTTAGAAAACTGAGCCTTGATGGAGAAATCCTTCAAGTGACCGCTCTCAAATTCAGGGAAACCTAAATCTGATAGCAGACAAGGCAATCCTGAGCCAAGCCAATAAGAAAGTTATGAGTGCTGAGTGTTGAGTGTTGAGTTAAAGAAATAACTCATAATTTAAAACTCAAAACTCAAAACTATTTGGAAGGTGCAGAGGCCCGACGGGAGCTACCCTAACGTCAAGCCGAGGGTAAAGGGAGGGTCCAATTCTCAAAGCCATCTGGCAGCAGCGAAAGTTGCGGGAGAATGAAAATCCGTTGACCGTAAAAGGTCGTGTGGGTTCAAGTCCCACCGCCCCCATAAGTAAAAAAGGATCGGTTGAGAAAGAGCTTTCGGTTACCTACCACCCGAGTGCAGCCAATCTTTGTCTCGTTTTTATCTCAACTACTACCTTAAACATGCCTTTTTGGGTACGTCAAGGGGGGTAACAGCAACTC
>DNGJ01000032.1 GCA_003486305.1 Cyanobacteria bacterium UBA11371 | reverse complement strand
TTGATGTTGTAGGGGCGGGTTGTACCAACCATTGAGTGGAACCACGAGATATTTTGTTAAACCCGCCCCGCGCGTATACAATTCCAATGCAACCGGACATGATATGATACCAAATCCGCTTTCATTACCCCCGTGCAAGCCTAACGACTAAAGTCGCGGCTATACAAACAAAGACCGCCTGCGCGGTCTATAAGAATAAGGGGGATCGTTAACCCGGATTTGGTATGATTGGTAATATTTCCATTACCAATTACCAATTACCAATTACCCATTTCTTGCCTCCAAAAATTTTAATTGCTGATAAAGCATTGTCATCTGAGGCACTGGGACGCCGACTTGTTGTGCTGCGCGGATTGGGTTGCCAAAAATGGCTTCTATTTCTAAAGGAAGATGAAAATCGTAGTCGAGTTTCATGCTGGTAAGGTAGGGTTTCATTTTAACTGTATCCTCCAGCCTCTGTTGGATGAAACTTTCTTTTATTTCCCAGCCATAGCCAAAAGCAGCAGCTACTACTTCTCGCATTAGTTGTTCAGCCATTTTACGCCCGTGCATGTCAGCCATGATGGCATCTGTTTTGGCATTTAATACTACTGATAAACCGTTAAAGGGAATATTCCAAACTAATTTTTTCCAGCGCGTAAGCATTAAGTTATCTTCCATCTGGATGGGAATACCAGCTTGCTCAAAATCAGCCGCAATCTGAGTCATTGTATTGGTAATTCCTTGTGGTTTACCGTCAGTGCCATAAGCGGCTAGCTGAATCTGACCGTAATCGATGTGATGAATTTTACCCGGACTAATTTTGTTGGAACAGATAAAGCATAAACCTCCCAGGATTTCGATATCTTCTCCCACAACTGAGGCAATTTCAGGTTCAATTCCCAATCCGTTTTGCAGCGTTATGACAACAGTTTCTTGTTTGATTAAATGAGGCAATAAGTCAGGTAGTAGGTGATTTTGAGTCGTTTTCAGGGCTATCAATACAACGTCACAACGTGGCATATCCTTGACATCGTTGTAGGCATTAACTTGGGGTAAGGTAAAGTCGCCATTGATTGACGAAATTGCCAAACCATGCTGTTTGACATGTTCGTAATCTCGGTGCAGCAGAAAATGTACCTCTAGCCCAATTTTTTGTAACAGAGATCCGTAAAAGCCTCCAATTGCCCCAGTACCTACAACGGCGTAGCTTCTTCCCATAGGTCAAGTTTCCTGATTTTACTGTTTAGATGTGATGAGCGCTACTTTTTACCTTTACCCTAAATTGGCATCGAATAGAGCAGTTATACTAAATCCGCTTTCATTACCCCCGTGCAAGCCTAACGACTGAAGTCGCGGCTATACAAACAAAGACCGCCTGCGCGGTCTATAAGAATAAAGGGGGTCGTTAACCCGGATTTGGTATTATTTGCTATGACTGGGATTATTGCGATCGCTGCGCCAAATGGGCATCAGTCTGGAACAGTTGTAGGGGAAAAGGGAATGGGCGAAGATAGATCCAGATATTGACATCCAGGTAGACTAGGTTGCCTTGAATTGCATCTAGGATTCCCAGGAATCCCGTTCCTGACGAATAAATTGATCTGCTGACTCTGGGGTGGCAAAAATGCCTTTGGCAGTTCCAATGAAGCTAGTTAGAGATCTTTGAGACTGATCGGATAAGGACTCCAGAAGGACGATAACCTCTACAGTCGCGCCTGCTGGAAGTTCTGAAGAACGGATTTCTACTACACCACCAGGTTGTACTATGGCTTTTTGCTTGAGTCCGTTAAGCATGATTATTCATCCTCATTAGTAGAGGAAAATCTGAGTTTACCACAATTAAGTTAAAGTTGAAGCGATCGCGCGCCCATCTCTAGCCTAGCTTTAAACCTTACAGATGCTTGATCGTGCGATCGCAGCGCGAAATAGGCATCGTTCCTTAAGGTCTATAAATAGAACCATTAGGCATTTTTGCCCCGTTCAGGTTAGCTTGTCTGAGGTCTGCACCACTGAGATTAGCTTGCTGCAAGTTACTTCCGATCAGATTAATTTTTTGTAGGTCAACTCCACTTAGGTCTACATTTTTCAAACGACCTTGACTCGCCAGCAGATTGAGTAAAACCTGGCTACTTAGGGTCGGACTAGACCACAAGCTGCCATTGTTTAGATTGATATTAATTATATCCTCTAAATCTTTTTGGCTCAAACTAATCTTAGTAAGCTCTAACCTAATCAAATTATGTAAATCTTGCTGACTCACTTTAGAGTTTACTAAAGCTAGTAATTCAGGCTGACTCAAGTTGACCTTACTCCAGTTTAGTCCTGTGAAATCTAGGCCACTAGGGTCGGCTTTGATTAAATCGAATAATTCTTGTTTACTCAGTTTACTTTTAGCAATATTGATTGAATCTTGCTTGCTTAAGCCGATCTTACTCCAATCTAACCCGGTGAAATCTATGCTGCCAGGGTTTTTGATTTTGGCGATTTTGACTTCAGTTAAATCTGCGCCGCTTAAGTTTGCATTGCTCAAATTGGCACCGCTGAGGTCAGAGCGACTCAAATTAGTGTTGTGTAAGTTAGCACCAAATAGGTTTTTACCGCTGAAGTTTTTACTTGTCGTATCGTTTTTAATACACTTACTAAAAAACGTACAACCTTGCTCAGTTTTTGAATCATTCTTTATATCAATCACAGCCCCAGCTTTAATATCATCTGCCACGGCTTGATCGGGTAAAGTTACCAATAAACCAATCACCAAAAATATGGCAAGTAAGACTGTACTAAGCAATTGTTTTGGAATCAGAAGTTGATGGCTCATACGGAATATGTTACAGTAATTACTAAAACAATAGATAGCGCTTCGCGCATTACCTTCTCACAGGCCGAAACCGTTGGACAAAATTCAGCCATCGTGGAATCTTTGATCCAGTGATGTCTAGAGTGGGAATGGAACGAACAGTTGATATAGGTGGCCCTGCTTCTTCTTGTGAATACTCAATCGTTGTACGCAGCGACCTGCCTAAGCCATAAGCATTAGCGATATTGTTAGCAAGTTCGCAGGTGATTGTGAACTCTCCCATGTCGATGTTTCCGTTTCCGGCAAAGTAATACCAAGTCCTAGAACCAGCTTCAGGCATTTCCTGACAATCAGAATAAGTCACCTCAAACATCTTGGCGATATGAACATCGTAAAGACGCAACCGACCTCCAAAAGCCGATCTGGTGGTATTTCTATCCGGTACGGTGATAGTGTACGTTCCTTCAGCATGTTGTAACCGCATGGGAAGTGCTGTGCGAGCGATCGCGCTTTTTGGTTCTGAAATTGTACTGATGCTTGTCGCTAGTACAGCCAAAAGGAAAAATTCTTTTTTCATCTAGCAGTTACAACTGAGGAAAACTTTATCTTTCCTTAAGGTACTTAGATCGCTGTTAAGAATAAAACCGTGTTTATACTGAGGTTTTGGGCGATCGCAACACCGATAACCAGGCGATCGCTCCTCAGATAAACAGTGCCGGAGACACGTTGAAAAACTCTCCTAAAGCTTTAGCTTGTGCTTTGCTAATCGATCTTTTGCCATTAACTATCTCGGATACCACACCTTTTGAACCGATAATTTCCACTAAATCCGCCTGCTTCAGCCCTCGCGCCTCCATCAGATGCAACAAAACAGCCTGCGGAGATGATGCTTCCTCTGGAAACTGGGAATCTTCATAAGTTTCGACAAGGATAGACAGTAGTTCGAGTAGAGAATTTTCTTCTGGTGAAAGTTCTTCTCCATGTGCCATTAAAGTTTCTATAGATTCAAGAGCGCGATTGTACTCATCTTCGGAAGCAATCACTTTAGGTTGATATGCTGCCAAGAGAGAACCGTAAGTTTTGCTGTCTAGAGTGATAGTCATAATTCAATCTATTTTAATCGATGAAAATTTCTTTTTGTAAACGGGGAGTAGAAACCTCCCCGCCAGCGACTTACTTAAGAAGTTTTTTTGGACTGTTTTTTGAAGTAGGGGTCATCTTTCCACTTTTGGTCTTCATATTCATCGTGGGTGAGTAGATATTTGTAATAAACGATCTGGGCTTGAAAATTAAAACCTACGATTAAGCGATGATTCTTGATATTAAAAATTAAAAAATTTTCTACTAGGTCTACCGAACGGTCATAAGTTTTTCGTATATCATCTAGGTGTTGCCACTGGGCTTTTTTAACCACGTCACACCATATTTTAACTGCTTCCTGTATATCTTGTGGGAATTTTTTAGCATCTTCTATAACATTTGGTCTTTTAATTAATCGCATAAGATCCTAAATGATTAGGACTATTACATGTTCTCATATTGAGAACTAAAATGTCAACTGTGAGAAGCACGTATCGCTCCCCCACGACTCATAGCAACAGTCAGAATGGCGCTATCATAAGAAAAAGTTAAGTTATGTAAAGAACCTTGACTGCGACTTTTACAGCACCAGACAGCCGGACACTGCCAACCTCTTGGCACGCCCTCACGCCGATTTGGCAAGGGGGAGAAAGTATTATCCAGCAAGGATTGCCCCATTCCCAACTCGCACCGACTTGGCAATTGTTGCTTCTGGGAGACGGTTCCCCGACGCGCCACTTGCAATTGCTGACGGGGGAGAAGACAGAAGTAGATTTAATTGATATGTCTCCCGTGGGAATGCACCCAGATGGCGCACCGCAACAAATGCAAGTCGTACCGGGACCTCGCGTCAGACGACAAGTATGGCTGCGGACAGCTTCTGGACAGCGGTTAGCTTATGCTTGTTCTTGGTGGGAAGCTAGCCATGTGGATGAGTATTTGCAAAATCGTTCTATTCCCGTTTGGTTGAGTTTAGAAAAGCTGCGAACTGAGTTGTATCGCGATGTGCAAGGCATTTATTACGGTCACTCGGAGGCGTTAGAAAAGGCATTTGGACATACTGGGCCATTTTGGGGTCGCCATTATTTGTTTTGGCATCACAAACAGCCGTTGACGCTAATTTATGAGGTGTTTTCCCCTTATTTGACTAAGTATTTGGGGCCAATGCAAGTGGGTTAAATCTTGCGATCGCATTCGCCGCTAGTCAACTGTTGCTATTGCGATCGCTTCCCTTTCTCGCAGCATATTTTCTTGACATTTCTGCCATATTTGGTACAAAAATAGCTTCACCCCATCATCATATTGCTTGCCGTATTTCTTGCTATCTCTAGCAATTGCAGCCTTCAAAAAGTTTAGCTGCTGCAAAGTTTGGCATTTTTGTATGTGGGACGCGATCGCATTCTTCCACTGTTCCAATTTGCGATAGCTGATAAACTGTCCGCCTTTATCCCCGCGATGGACGAAAAGGACGTAACGCCACCGTTGGATATCTTTTATTAGCCACTCAGCAATGCCCAGGAATTTGGCAATTTGACCTTTGGTGATGCGGAATTTGGCGGCGGGTTGAATGCGGTCAAACAAGGTTGTCATGGTTTATACCATCCTTTCTCATCTTGCCGATGCGGAAGGTTTTGCATAAATCTACTATCCACTATAGCAGAGATAAAGTCAATATCCACGATTGCGGAAAAAGCATCATCTGCGACCAGGATGGACAGCGATCGCGCTAGAATGCTTGTATTCTCGAACAGCGATCGCGCTAGAATGCTTGTATTCTCGAACAGCGATCGCGTTAGAATGCTTGTATTCTGAAAGGATTCAGGATTTAAGAGGCTTGTGTCTGGTGGTTATGCCGCGTCAAACCAAGAAAAACCAACCAATAGTCCGATTTGACAAGGTGGGAATGGTAAAAGTTGGGCTAATTTTGAAAGCTGCCCGCGAACAGAAAGGCTTAACGCTGGATGAGTTATCAGACCTCACCGGGGTTGGGAAAACCAGACTCAACGATGTGGAATTGGGAAACGGCAATAAACTGATGGTAGATACGTTGGAAGCGTATCGGCGGGTTGTTCTGCCCAAAAATCCGCAGAGTGGTAATGTTTATCAGTGTTGGGAATTGCTGGAAATTGCGATGATTTTTGAAGATCCACCGGAATTGGAAAAGCAAGAAAGCGAAGTTTAATATTACGTCCTTTCCTATCGGACTCGTACAGTTAATAGTTTTGTAGGGGCGGGTTTTACCAGTTACTTTTGACGCCAAGCGAATTGAGTTGATAAACCCGCCCCCGTGCGATGCCGAAGCAAGCGGAAATGATATAAGCGATGGGCTAACTCGTTATCGCTGAAATTCCTCTCAAGATGTTGGTTATCAATTTACAAACAGCCCTTGTGCAACAATGGATACCACCGCGACTTATCGAGACATCGTAAAGCATAGACATCGCGCGGGGGGCGGGTTTATTAATACAATTCGCAACAATCAAAGGTTTCTGGTGAAACCCGCCCCTACAATATTAACCGTGCAAGTCCGATGCTTAAGGGCTTGATATTATGCTTAAATACGCCAAACTGCGCCCCTCTCACGGAGATAGATGACGGAATTACCCAATGGCATCCCGCCTTTTTGCAGCTAGGTAAAACCCTAGATGAATGTGCTGCCAAATACCGCAAGTTTTGTCAGAAATACCGACCGAAACCCAAGCCGGAAACGCGAAATCATTGGGGAAGTAAGCTATTGGCAGGAATGAAAGTCAAAAAGGGTAAAAAGATTAAAAAATCACCGGGTCAGATGAGTTTCCCTTGGGCAGAGTGGGAAGCAACAGACCCAGAAATTGAGGCAGTGGCAGAAAAGTTTATCCTCCTCACATTTTGCATAAAGCCCAGAAATAAATTTCTGGCTGAAAGCTAAAACCCGTTGAAACGGGTTAAAACCTTGATTCTAGTTAGCTTTAGCTAACTTAAG
>DNGJ01000471.1:2231-6842 GCA_003486305.1 Cyanobacteria bacterium UBA11371 | reverse complement strand
ATCAGAAAGCGCCTTATATCCCTGCCCTTATAGGGCGGGGATATAAGGCGGGTCACCGGAGGGACGGAGGTGACCAACACACTTTTCAACGAAGCCATAAAACTTCACATATGTATCTTATGTGGACGTGATAATATAAGATTTGTGGTGGTTAGGTCGAACCCGTGATTGTTTACGAGTTTAAAGTTAAAGGGAAAGAGGCTCAGTATCGAGCAATAGATGAGGCTATTCGCACTAGCCAGTTCATCCAGAATAAATGTTTAAGGTACTGGATGGATAACAAGGGATTGCGTCAGTACGACCTCAACAAGTATTGCGCTGTACTAGCAGCGGAATTCCCCTTTGCCGAAGAACTTAATTCAATGGCTAGACAGTCTGCGGCGCTCACGAACCTGGAGCGCTATCAGTCGCTTCTTTGACAATTGTAAAAAGAAAGTGAAGGGCAAAAAAGGCTTTCCAAAATTTAAGAAACACTGTCGCTCAGTCGAATACAAAACCAGTGGTTGGAAGCTTTCGCCTAATCGAAAAGCTGTCACTTTCAGGGATGGTAAAAACATAGGAACTCTAAAACTAAAAGGAACCTATGACCTTAATTACTATGGCATTAAGCAGATTAAGCGAGTTAGATTGGTTCGTAGAGCTGATGGTTACTACGCTCAATTTGCGATTGATGTAAAAGTTAGGGTTGAACCCAACCTGACAGGAAAAATGGTAGGGCTAGACTTAGGATTAAAGTTCTTTGTTGCCGATAATGAAGGGAATACAGAACCCTGCCCTCAGTTCTACAGAAAGTCACAGAAGCAACTAAACCGAGCAAATCGCCAGAAATCCAAAAAGTTTGTCAAAGGCGCTAAACCGCAGTCTAAGAACTACCACAAAGCAAGAAACCGATATGCACGGAAGCATTTAGGAGTAAGTAGGCAGCGAAAAGAGTATTGCCAGCGAGTCGCATACTCCGTCATCCAGTCTAACGACCTGGTAGCCTATGAAGACTTAAATGTGAAAGGGCTTGTAAGAAATCGGCATCTTGCTAAATCCATCAGTGATGCTGGATGGTCTACATTTCGGCAATGGTTAGAATATTTTGGCTTCAAATATGGGAAGGTTACTATTGCCGTGCCTCCCCATAACACTAGCCAAAACTGCTCTAAGTGTGGTCAAAAAGTGAAAAAATCCCTATCAACGAGAACCCACGTTTGTCCGCATTGCGGGTTTGTAGAAGATAGGGACGTGAATGCAGCCATCAACATCCTAAAACTAGCGCTCAGTACGGCGGGGCACGCCGGAACTTACGCTTGGGGAGATTTGCCCTCTTGGGCGATTGGAGCGATCCTGTCGTTTAACGGCGAGTTGGTGAACCAAGAATCTCCGCACTTATAGGGCGGAGAGTGTCAATTCCAGAATCGACAAAAGCGTTGGGGAAGCGTTTGATAACGGTCACATCACACTTGTGATTTTGATCGCAAAATAGCTTTTAAGCTTTGTCCTTTGAGCGTATTGGGTAATCAGAAAAAAAAAGGGAGCCGCAGGCTCCTTTTTTTATTTGCAGAGATGGGAATAAATGCAGAGTCTAGGCGGTTTTCGACTGCTGGCGCTTCTTACTAATTAAGAAACCACCCAAACCAAACAGAGCCAGCATAGCAGAGGGTTCTGGCACAGCCGTTGGCGGAGGAGGAGTGACAACACCTCTGAGGGACACTTGGTAGTTGCCGCTGTGAGAAAGATTATCTGCTCCTGCTCCGACGCTGTTGGTTAGTCCAGTCTGGGTGGCAGAGAAGCTGTAAAGATATTGAGTTGTGCCATTGTAGGTAGCTCTAACGACTTCACTGGCTTGGAATCCATTGGGTAGTAAGGCTGCAAGCGGTGCGAATGCAGAACCAGGACGGGTATAGAATGCTTTGAGGTCAAAGTGACCGGCAAGTCCAATGTTGATGTCGCTGCCGCTGGTGTTGATGTAGGAGATGTTGGGGTCGCTGCTGCGTTGGAAGCCGCCAATACCAAAAAATGTATTGTAAGCGAGAGTTTTTGCCAAATTTGAGGCAGAACCTTGACCAGCGGCATTTAAGAAGGCATTAAACCATGTAGTTGCCAAGTTATTTGCCCCATAGTTCATACTCATGCCTGAGCCAGTGCTAAACCAGTCTGCTGCTGTCAGACTGCTGAGGGTGAGCATACTGCCGCCAACCAAGCCACTAACGCTGGTGCGAGCGTTAGATGCCAAATACTGTGCATTGGTGAGGGTTTCACTGCTGGCAAATAGTTCTACGTTGCCACCGGGATTAGCGCTGTTGCCAGCCAAAATGTTATTTAAGTTAGCGCTTTGATTAACGTAGGTGCTGTTGCCAGTGACATCGTAGAGTAGGTAGTCGTTGCCAGTCATGGTGAAAGCAGAAGCTGGGGCAGATGCGATCGCGCTCATTCCTGCTACAACCGTTGCACCCATCAAAGCCTTTTTCATCAAAGTTGTCATCTTCTATTCTCCCTAAATTCTGAGGTGGCGTTTAGTCGATTCACCCTTTTTTCTGATGTTTCTAATCTAGACGACTCTTTGACTGAATTGGGTAAATTTGATGTAAAATTTTTGCGCTTTTTTGTTGTCTATAAATTACGTAATTTCCCTTAAGTATTTTCCGAAAATAACGATTCAAAAAGTTTCCATAAAATTATGCTATCAGGTTGTTTCTCGTAACTGTATCGTTGGCAATTAATAGGGCTACGAATAAGTAAGTACAGCTAAATGTGGAAATGCTTATGCAGGTGTGGGGCTGCTCGTGTCGCCCACCCCACAAGACATGAAGGCTTTGTGGGATGGGCGTCTCGCCCGTCATTGTGTTGAGCAGTACTTACGCAACTGTCAGATGCGATTCGCCCAAAGGGCGTTCGCGCCAGCGTCGGGTGTGCATATCCGCTTCGCTCAATCGCGTCCTCATTAACAAAGGCAGTACTTACGCAAGACAAGCCTATAAACCCGGCTTCTGCTTTTCAGAGCAACCCGGAATATGAGTGTGGGGATAAGGCTGCTGTTGAGAATTTGAAGTTAATTGGATTGTAAAAATACTGAGATTTTCTCAACAGCTGTTGCCAAAATATCCGGCTCGTGGACTAGGGCAAACCGTACATATCCTTCCCCAGATTTACCGAATCCTGCACCGGGGGAAGCCGCGACGCCTGTAGTTTCGACTAAGCGAGTGCAAAACTCCACGGAATTTTGCTGCCAAGGTGGGGGGAGTTGCGCCCAAACATACATCGTAGCTGCTGGCGTTGGCACTTGCCAGCCGATGCGGTGTAAAGCGCCAATAAAAGCATCTCGGCGTTGTTTGAAGGTGGCGACGGTGTGTTGAACGCCGATTTGATCGCCGGTGAGGGCAGCGATCGCACCGTTTAAAATTCCGCGATACTGGTTAAAGTCAACCGCTGCTTTGATTTGTCGCAAAGCGCGAATCAGCTTGGCGTTGCCGATGGCATAACCGATACGAAAACCTCCCATATTGTAGGACTTGGAGAGGGTGAAGAACTCGATGGAAACGCTTTTATCGGGATCTGCTTGCAGAATTGAAGGGGCAATTGAAGATTGGAAGACTAAATCGACGTAGGGGAAATCGTGGACTAATACCAAGTTATGTTGCTGACAGAAAGCCACCGCTTGCTGGAAAAAAGAGAGGGGAGCGATCGCGGTAGTAGGATTGTGGGGATAGCTCAGTACCATCATCCGTGCCTGGGATAATACTGGGGCTGGGATATCTTCGAGTACGGGTAAGAAATTATTTTCTGCCGTCAGGGGCATCGGGTAAATTTGACCGCTGGCGAGATAGACACCACCCGCATGGGAAGGATAACCCGGATCGAGCAATAAAGCGAAATCTCCCGGATTGAGAATTGCTAAAGGTAAGTGCGCCGTGCCTTCTTGGGAACCAATTAAAGGCAGCACTTCAGTTTGCGGATCGACTTGGATGCCGAATCTTTGTGTATACCAGGTAGCTGCGGCTTGGCGAAACGCTGCCGTAGCGTGAAAGAGTAAGTAGCCGTGGGTAGATGTATCTTGTAGGGAATGAGCGATCGCATCAATAACGTGCGGCGCTGCTGGCAAATCGGAAGAACCCAAGGAAAGATCGATAATATCTTTACCCGCAGCCATTGCCAAAGACTTCGCCCGATCCATATCGGCGAAAACATTGGCTTGCAGGGATTCTAAACGAAGAGAGAATTGCATAATAGGTCAATTGGTAATGCGTAATAGGTAATAGATAATAGGTGGAATAAATTTCAAATTTAACTTTTCAATCTGAAATCTCAAATCTGAAATCTACAATTACCAATTACCTATTACCTATTACCGATTCACAAGTTAGTTTCGAGCAAGTTGGTTACTTTTTGCTTGCTATCGATACCTTCAACCGATCCAACTAATTCACCGTTTTTGAACAGTCGCAGTGCAGGAACTCCCTCCACCTTGTACTGCGCGACGGTAACCGGGTTTGGATCTACTTCCATTTTGACAACCTTGAGGCGATCGCCGTAGGTTTGCGCTGCTACATTCATAATTGGCGTCATCAGTCGGCAAGGCCCGCACCAAGACGCCCAAAAGTACACTAACACCGGCTGTGTTGCTTT